>NZ_CP034870.1:470064-487266 GCF_005081185.1 Buchnera aphidicola (Lipaphis pseudobrassicae) | reverse complement strand
CGAATGGTTGTTTTGATCATTTGAATTTAAAATAACATATTTTATTTTTAAATTATATTTCATTGCAAAATTCGAATGATGTTTGCTATGTCCAGGAATAGATAACATAGCATTGATTCCATATTCTTTTATAGTAAAATTTGTAATCCAAATAGGTATTTTTTCTTTTGTAAAAGGATGAATAGCAAACATATTTGTATTAATACCTGCATATTTTTCTTTTTTTGTTTCAGAATATGAAGGATATTCATATTTTTTTATAAATTTTTTAATTTTTTTGTTTTTTTTAGATAATTCTATAGAAAACATATGACAAGAAGATATTGAAATATATGTAACACCCATTATGAGATCTAATCTGTCTATAAATGTTTTTAATTTTTTACTAGAATTAAAAATGTTTAAAGTTATTTCAAATCCTTTTATTCTACCTATCCAATTACGTTGCATATTTTTTACATTTTCTGGCCAATTGACTAATTTATTTAAATCTTGATATAAAGATTCAGCGTAATTTCTTATTTTTAAAAACCATTGAGGAATCTTTTTTTTTATTACTTTGTTTTGACATCTCCAACAACATCCTTCAATAACTTGTTCGTTTGCTAAAACAGTGTTGTCATAAGAACACCAATTGACAAAACTGTTTTTTTTATAAACTAATTTCTTTTCATATAGTTGAGTAAAAAACCATTGTTCCCATTTGTAGTATTCTGGTTTACATGTTGTAATTTCTCTACTCCAATCATAACTAAAACCTAGTAATTGAAGTTGTTTTTTCATATATTTTATGTTTTTATTTGTCCAAGATGTTGGAGTGATATTATGTTTTATAGCAGCTTCTTCTGCCGGCAATCCGAATGCATCCCAACCCATTGGTTGCAAAACATTTTTTCCGAGCATTCTTTGATATCGTGAAATTACATCGCTAATAGTGTAATTTCTAACATGACCCATATGTAATTTTCCTGATGGATAAGGAAGCATCGGTAAACAATAATATTTTTCTTTTGTGATATCTTCAAAAACTTCAAAAGTTTTATTTTTTTTCCAGTATTTTTGTACGTAAGATTCTATTTTTTTTGGTAAATATTCTTTTTTCATGTTTTTATCTCTACAAATAAAAATCTTAACATATAAATAATTATATTATTATTTTTCTAATAAAATAGGGTTTGTATTTTCTGGAACAGTAACATGTAGTTGTATAATTTTTCTGCTATCTGTTATAGACACTTTAAAAAAGTAACCATTAATTTCTAAACTTTCTCCTCGACTTGGTAAATGACCAAATTTTTTCATTACTAATCCACCTATAGTATCTACTTCTTCATCTTGAAAATTAGTTTTAAAAGTTTCATTAAATTCTTTTATTTCTGTTAATGCTCTAATTGAAAATGTATATTTTTGTAATTTTCTTATATTTAGTTTTTCTTCATCATATTCATCTTCAATTTCTCCAACAATTAATTCTAATATATCTTCTATTGTTACTAATCCTGATACCGCACCAAACTCATCAATTACGATTGCCATATGATTTCTTTTAGAACGAAATTCTTTTAACATTCTATCTACATATTTACTTTCCGGAACTACAACTGCTGGTCTTAATATGTTTTTTATGCAAAAAAAATTATTTTTGGATCTCATAAAAGGTAATAAATCTTTTGCAATCAAAAAACCTTCAACATAATTTTTATCACTATTCATAACTGGAAATCTAGAATGTGCAGACTCAATAATAACATCAAGACATTTTTTTAAATTATAGTTTAATTTCAATGTTATCATCTGTGTTCTCGGGATCATGATTTCTTTGATTCTTTTTTTAGCAATATGCATTACTCCTTCTAACATATCACAAGTATTTTGATCGATTAGTTCGTTTTGTTCTGCATCACGAATTAATACTAATAATTCTTCTCGATTTTTAGGTTCATCATGAAAAATTTGATTTAATAAAATCGAAAAAAATCCTTTTCTGTTGATTTTATCGCAGTTTTGTGAATGATTATCACTCATAATTATACATTATCTATTTTTAAAATATGTTTTACTATTCTATGGTAGAAAAGTGTAAGTGAAAATATTTTTTATCTAAATATAGACGATTATTAAAAAAAATATGGTTCTTTATATTTTAAAGACAACATAATTTGTTTTTCTAATTTTTCCATAATATATGCCTCTTTTTTAGTTTTATGATCATATCCTAATAAATGCAAAGTTCCATGTATTGTTATATGAGCCCAATGTGATTCTAATGTTTTTTTATATGTTAATGATTCCCTTTCTATTATTTTTTTACATAAAACTAGGTCTCCTAATAGTTTATAATTGAATTTTATAAATTTATTAAAAGGAAAAGATAAAATATTTGTGGGTTTGTTTTGACCTCTGTAGATTAGATTTAAATGTTTAATTTCTAATTCATCTACAATACGTATTGTTATGATATTAATGTTTTTTTTTTATACAATATTCTTTTTAACCATTTATTAAAGTGTGATTTTTTAGGTATGAGTTTTTTATTTTTACAACATATTTGGAGGTTAATAATAATTTTATTCATATTTTTAGTTTATTTTTTAAAATGATGTTCCTTTTAATCGATACGCATGTACTTCATTAATTTTTACATTAACAAATTGTCCAATCATATCATGAGTTCCTACAAATGTTACAATTCTATTATTTTCTGTTCGTCCATATAATTCCATCGTATCCGCATTAGATAAACCTTCTACCAAAACTGATTGAGTACTTCCAAACATTTTTCTACTCCACATCATTGTTTGTATATTAATGAGATTTTGTAAAAAATATAAACGTGTTTTCTTTTCTTCTAAATGGGTCTCATCTTTCAATGTAGATGCAAGTGTTCCAGGTCGATTAGAATATATAAAACTAAAACTCATATCAAAATTAATTTTTTTTATAAAACTTATCGTTTTTTGAAAATCTATTTCGGATTCGCCTGGAAAACCGACTATAAAATCAGAACTTATTTGAATATCTGGTCTAGCAGAAATTAATTTTTCAACAATATACTGATAATCTTTTGTTGTATATGATCGTTTCATTAATTTAAGTATTTTATTAGAACCGCTTTGAACTGGAAGATGTAGAAAACTTACTAATTTTGGTGTATCTCGATATACTTCAATAATATCATCAGTAAATTCTAAAGGATTGCTTGTCGTAAAACGAATTCTATCAATCCCTTCTATTTCCGAAACTAATCTTATTAGTTCTGAAAAATAACAAATTTTTTTATTAAATGTAGGACCTTGATATGCATTAACGTTTTGTCCTAATAAATTAATTTCTCTGACTCCTTGTTTTGCTAAAATAGATATTTCAAACAAAACATCGTCACATGGTCGACTAATTTCATTTCCTCTAGTGTATGGTACTACACAAAATGAACAATATTTATTACATCCTTCCATAATAGAAATTGATGCTGTGAATCCTTTTTTTTTGGGTTTTAAAAAATAGTTAAATTTTTCTAGTTTGGGAAAATTAATATCTATTTTAGGTTTACGATTTTTTTTTACTTCAGAGATCATTTTTGGTAATCTATGTAATGTTTGAGTTCCAAATACAATATCTACATAATTTGCTCTTTCAAAAATTTGTTTACCTTCTTGAGTTGCAACACAACCTCCTACAGCAATAATAATGTCAGGATTGTTATTTTTTAATTTTTTCCATCTACCTAATTGATGGAAGACTTTTTCTTGGGCTTTCTCTCTTATGGAACAAGTATTTAATATTAAAATGTGAGCTTTTTCTATATTTTTAGTAACTAAATATTCATTATTTTTTTCAAGTAAAGAGATTATCATCGATGAATCATATTCATTCATTTGACAACCCCAAGTTTGTATATATATATATTTCATATGTGTAAAAAATTATCCTAATTTAATTTATAAATATTATCTCTATATAGATATTTTTGCCTGAATAGAAGAATAAGAATTATATCCAAGGATTTTAAAATCTTCAAAAGAATATTGAAATAATGATTTTGGTTTATTAATAATTATTAATTTAGGAAGTTTTAAAGGAGTTCTTTCTAATTGTTGTTTTGCTTGTTCAATATGATTATTGTATAAAT
The DNA here is from genome assembly GCF_005081185.1 of Buchnera aphidicola (Lipaphis pseudobrassicae). GTDB lineage: Bacteria > Pseudomonadota > Gammaproteobacteria > Enterobacterales > Enterobacteriaceae > Buchnera > Buchnera aphidicola_AD. The sequence continues at coordinate 483,137 of NZ_CP034870.1, read as the reverse complement.
GCACATCCCCTCCAGTCCATAAAAATTTTCCTACTTTTAAGTTGCATTGTTGCGCTATCATATGTGTAAGTAATGAGTAACTAGCTATATTAAAAGGTAATCCAAGAAACACATCACAAGAACGTTGATAAAGTTGACAACTTAGTGTTTTTTTAAAAACATAAAATTGGAAAAGTACATGACAAGGAGGTAATCTCATTTGATCTATTTCACCGACATTCCAACTAGATACTAAAATTCTACGAGAATCAGGATTGTTTTTTAATTGTATTAATACATTTTTTATTTGATCAACTTCTTTGTTTTCTAATGTACTCCAACTTCTCCATTGTTTTCCATAAATTGGACCAACATTTCCAGATTTATCTGCCCAATGATTCCAAATTGATATATTATTATTATTTAAATATTGAATATTAGTATCGCCTTTTAAAAACCATAAAAGTTCATAAATAATAGATGGAATATGACATTTTTTTGTAGTTACTAAAGGGAAACCTTTTTTTAAATTAAACTGCATATTGTAACCAAAAATAGATAAAGTTCCTGTACCTGTACGATCTTTTTTTTGATTTCCACTTTTAATTATTTTTTTTATGAGTGTAAGATATTGTTTCATGTTTTTTAACAATCCGTTCTTTATAAAAAGTTTGAAATAGTATAATTAATCCTATAATAATCATTGGAATTGATAAGATTTGTCCCATAGTAATTGCATTTTTAAATAATCCTATTTGTGGATCTGGTTCTCGAAAACACTCTAAAATACTTCTAAATATACCGTATAAAAATAGAAATAAACCACTAACGCTACCGATTGGTCTATTTTTTTTTGTAAAAAAATAAATTATCAAAAATAAAACGACTCCTTCTAAAAAGAATTCATATAATTGTGAGGGGTGTCTAGGTAATCCTCCATATTCATTTAATAAGTTTTTTAATTCTGGATATTTTTTGATCATTTCTAAATCTTGATTTTGAGAATTAGGAAAAATCATTGCATATGAAAAATTTGGTGATACACGACCCCATAATTCACTATTGATAAAATTTCCTAACCTTCCAGCACCTAATCCGAAAGGAACTAAAGGAACTATAAAATCAGATATTTCTAATATTTTTTTTTTATGTTTGAAAGAAAGATATACTATTGCAATAGTAGCGCCTATTAAACCTCCATGAAACGACATACCACCTTTCCATATATAGAAAACACAAAGTAAATTATCAAGAAAATATGAAAAATTATAAAATAGAATATATCCTATTCTACCGCCGAGACAAGCTCCTAAGAAAATAGAATATATAAATGTTTCTATTTTTTTTATGTTACATATTTTATTTTTTAGAGCTATTTTTTTTCCGTACCATAGAGCGAATATAAGACTAATAAAATACATAAAACCATACCATCGTGCAGATATAGGACCAATGCTAAAAATAATAGGATTTAATTTAGGGAATATAATATACATGTTGTATTAACAAATCTCTCTTTTTAAAATAGTTTTATATTTATAATTTAAAATAATTATTGCATTTCTAATTTTAATAGTTCTTCTATTTTTTGACGTCTCCGGATAATAAAAGAATTATCGTTTTCTAATAATATTTCTGGAATAAGAGGTCTTGTATTATAGTTCGAAGACATTGATGCACCATAAGCACCTGTATCATGAAAAATCAAATAATCTCCTACTTTAATAATAGGTAATTTTCTAGTTTGTATTGTTCCTCCTATTTTTTGTGTAAAAACATCACCTGATTCACATAAAGGACCAGCGACAACAGTATCTATTGTATTATCTTCATTAATATTTCTATCGTCTCCAGAAATTACGGATATATGATGGTAACTACCATACATTGTTGGTCGCATTAAATCATTAAATCCTACATCTACTAAAACAAAATTTTTATTTCCCATTTTTTTTACAGACCATACTTTTGAAATTAAAATGCCTGATTCTGCAACTAAAAACCTTCCAGGTTCAATTTCTAATTCAATTTTCTTTCCTAAAAATTTAGATATATTTTTTCTAGCTTTATCCCATAGTATAAAATATTTTTTTATATCAATAGGTTTTTCATTCAATTTATATGGTATTGGCAAACCTCCACCAGCAGATATAGAAGAAATTTTTTGATTTAATTTAATTGCTGTTTCTACCATAGATTTACAAACTTTTTTTAAATGTAGATAATTTACTCCTGAACCGATATGCATATGTAAACCTATTAATTTCAATTTATATTTTTTTATAATAGGTATTGCTAATAAAGGTTCCCAAATTCCATGTTTGCTATTTTCTCCTCCAGTGTTTGTTTTTTTGCTATGTCCATATCCAAATTTTGGATTAATTCGTAACCAAACATTATGACCTGGAGATGCTTTTCCTAATTGTTTTAACATATCTAAAGAACCAGCGTTCACTGGTATATTATAATTGACTACTTTAGACAAAGTTTCTTCGTCGAGAATATCTGCAGTGAAAATTATTTCGTTTGTATTTTTTTTAAAACCTGAAAGCAAAGCTCGTTCAATTTCACCTAAAGAAACTGCGTCTATTTTTATATTTTGATTTCTCATTAATCGTAGTATATTAATATTTGAACAAGATTTTTGAGCAAACCTAATTACATCAAATTCTTTTAATAGTTTTATTTTTTTATAAATAATACTAGAATCATAAACCCAACATGGAGATTTATATTTTTTTATTAGAAGTTTAATTTTTTTTTTATTAAAATTACTATTTATATCATTTAGAAGTTGTGACATCTTTTTTCCTATTGAATCTTTATAAAGATATTTATTTTTATTCTTTAAATTTTAATTTACGAAAATGATTTATTAAGCGAACGAAGTGTTGGAAATAAAATTACATCACGTATGCTCATTTGATTAGTTAATATCATGATTAAACGATCAATTCCAATACCTAATCCCGACGTTGGTGGCAATCCATATTTTAGTGCTTCTATATAATCTTTATCATAAAATGCATCTTTATTTTTTTCTTTTTCTTCTGTTTTCATTTGATTTAAAAATCTAATTTTTTGATCTTCTGCATCATTTAATTCTGAAAATCCATTTCCTATTTCGTACCCGGCAATAAAAAGTTCAAATCTATCTGTGACATTTAAATTAATATTATTACGCCTTGCTAGTGGAGAAACTTCTACTGGATACTCAGTTATAAAAGTAGGTTGAATCAATTTTTTTTCTACAGTTTTTTCAAATATTTCATTTTCTATTTTTCCGATGCTCCATTTTTCTTTTATTTTTATATCCATAAATTTAGCAATTTTTTTTATCTTATCAATATGTTGTAGATCAGATGATTGAATTTTAGGATTAAACTTAATAATAGCGTTTTTCATAGTCATTTTGTCAAATGCTTTACTAAAATCAAGACAGTAATTGTAATACGTAATTTTATTTTCTTTAAAGAATAATTTTATGATGTTTTTAATAAGATTTTCTGTGAATTGCATCATATATTCATAATCAGAATATGCAATATAGGCTTCCATCATCGTAAATTCTGGATTATGTCGACTAGATACTCCTTCATTTCGAAAATTTCTATTAAGCTCAAAAATACGTTCAAATCCACCAATAATTAATTTTTTTAAATATAATTCTGGTGCTATCCTTAAATACATTTGCGCGTCTATTTCATTATGATAAGTAATAAAAGGACGAGCATTTGCTCCTCCTGGAATATTTTGTAACATTGGTGTTTCTACTTCTAAAAAATTATGTTCTTGCATAAAATTTCTAATTGCCATTATAATTTTAGAACGATTTTTAAAAATTTTGTACAATTTATTATTAGTAATTAAATCTAGATATCGTTTGCGATAACGCGTTTCTTGATTGGATAATCCATGAAATTTATCAGGTAGTGGTTTTAATGATTTATTAAGTATATTTATATTATTACAATAAACAGATAATTCTCCTGTTTTAGTCTTAAATAATGTTCCTGTCACTCCTAAAATATCGCCAATATCCCATTTTTTAAAATTATTATTATAATGTTCACTTGATATTTCTTGTTCTTTTATGTATATTTGTATTTTTCCCTCTATATCTTGTAATGTACAAAAAGATGCTTTTCCCATAATTCGTCTTTGTATCATTCGACCAGCAATAGAAACTTCAATTTTTAACTTTTTTAATTCGTTTGTATCTTTTTTTTTGTACTTTTTTTGTATTTTTTTTAAGGTGATATTTTTTTTAAATTTATTTGGAAAAAAAAATCCTTCTTCTTTCATTTTTATAAGTTTTTGTTTTCTAGTAATTATTTCATTATTAAAAATATTATTTTTTATTTCTGCCATTATTTTTTTCCTTATAATCCCATTATCAAACTTTGTTCAATAAAATTATCTAGATTACCATCTAAAACAGATTGAACATGATTAGTTTCGATACCAGTACGAAGATCTTTAATTTTTGAATTATCTAATATATATGAACGTATTTGATTTCCCCAGGTAATATTTGATTTGTTTTTTTCTAATTCTTTTTTTTCTTTTTCTTTTTTTCGCTTTTGCATTTCATATAACTTAGATTTCATTTGTTGTATTGCTTGTTCTTTATTTTTATGTTGAGAACGATTACTTTGACATTGAGTTACAAGATTTGTAGGTAAATGGGTAATACGAACAGCTGATTCTGTTCGATTAACATGTTGCCCTCCAGCTCCAGAAGCTCTATAAACATCTATTCTTAATTCAGATAGGTTTAAATTTACACAAATTTGACTATCTATATCTGGATATACGAAAACAGAACTAAAAGAAGTATGACGTCTTTTTCCAGCATCAAAAGGACTTTTTCGTATTAAACGATGTATTCCTGTTTCTGTTCTTAACCATCCAAAAGCATATTCTCCATATATTTTAATAGTGGCAGATTTAATTCCAACTATTTCACCAATAGATTCGTCAATAATCTCTGTTTGCAATCCTTTTTTATCAGCCCATTTTAAATACATTCTTAATAGTATTTTTGACCAATCTTGTGAATCTATTCCGCCTGATCCAGATTGTATATCAACATAACAATTAGAGTTGTCATTTTTTTTTGAAAACATACGATAAAATTCAATTTTTTTAATGTTTTTCTCAATTTTTTGAATATTTTTAAAAATGTCTTGTAATAATTGATTATCTTTTGTTTCTATTGCTAGTTCCAAAAAAATAATTGCTTCTTTAATTTCAGTTTCTATATGATTAATATTTTTAATTGTTCTATTAAGAAAATATTTTTCTTTGTTGATTTTTTTTATGAATGTCGTTTTTTTCCAGTTTTCTGGTGACAATAATTCTAATTCAATTTCTAAAATACGTGATTTTTTTTTATCATAGTCAAAGATACCTCTTGAGATCTTGTATTCTTTTATTTAAATTTTCAATTTGATTATGAATCATATTTCATCCAATATTGTTTTATAGTGTTTTGTTAATTATATTAGTAATAAAAACTTTTTAAGTATATTTAATGTATGATTTCTTACAAATAAAAATTTATATATTTTATTATATAGATTATTTTAAATAAGTTTATTTATTTTGATTTTAAGTACATTTTTAAGGAGTAAAAAAATGTCATTATCTACATTATCAAAAAACGCAATTTATCCATCATATAAGATACCATTAACTCTAATGTTATTAGAAGAATGGTCTTTCGTCTATGTAGAAGGATGTGATGCTAAAAAATATCTTCAAAATCAGTTAACAATTGATATGAAACTTCTAAAAGAAACCAATCATACATTTTGTGCACATTGTAATTTTAATGGAAAAGTATGGAGTACTATGCGTTTATTTCATTATCGTGACGGTTATGGTTATATACAAAGAAAAAGCATTTCTAAAGTACAAATAAAAGAACTACAAAAATATTCTATTTTTTCAAAAATAAAAATTTATGAATTAAATGATATTTACTTAATAGGAATTGCAGGTTTACATTCTAGATCATTTTTATTAAATTTTTTTGATAAAATACCAGATTTAAATTTATCAATAATTCACGAATATAAAAAAACTATATTATGTATTTCAAAACCAATAGAACGATTTCTATTAGTTTTAACTGCATCAGATTTTTTATTTTTAAAAAATAGTATAAATAAAACAATTTTATTTAATGATAGCAAACAATGGTTATCATTAGAGATTGAGTCTGGTTTTCCTATTATTGATGAACAATGTTCTAAAAAATTTACACCGCAGGCAATTAATTTAGATAAGCTTGAAGCTATTAGCTTCAATAAAGGATGTTATTACGGACAGGAAACAATAGCACGAATATTTTTTAAAAATTTAAATAAATATCACTTATATTGTTTAATCGGAAAAGGAAATATATTTCCTGAAATAAATTCTTTTATTGAAATTAAATTGGAAGAAAAATGGTGTAAAATAGGTGTTTTATTGTCTTTAGTTCATGTTAATTCAGAAGAAATGTTGATACAAGTGGTTCTTTATAAATCTGTAAATATCAATAACTTATTTAGGATATATGGATTTGAAAATATTTTTTTCATACAACTAATATAGTTTTATATAAACAATATTATTGTTAAATCAGTTTCTATAATAACGATATTTATATTTTATAATATAAAATATTTACATTTATTTTATTTAAAATTAATTTCTTAAACATCATGTCTCTAGGGATCCTTTTTATTATTTCGGCACCAAGTGGTACAGGCAAGTCAAGTTTAATTCGAGGATTATTACAATCAAAATCTTTACGTGATATTAAAGTGTCCATTTCTCATACTACTCGTGTTATACGACCTGGTGAATTACATGGAGAACATTATTATTTTGTTTCTAATAAAGAATTTCAAATAATGATTGAACAAGAATCATTCTTAGAATATGCAAAAGTTTTTAGCCATTATTATGGAACTTCTCGTGAATTTATTGAAAAGATGTTACTTTCTGGAATTGATGTTTTTCTTGATATTGATTGGCAAGGAGCTAAACAAATCCGATATAAAATGCCTGAATCAAAAAGTATTTTTTTATTACCACCATCTAAAGATGCATTATATAAACGATTGAGGAATAGAGGTCAAGATAGTGATACAGTAATTGCTAAAAGAATGGAGAAAGCGGTAGATGAAATGGAACATTATTTAGAATATGATTATTTGATAATTAATGATGATTTTACACGAGCAATAAATGATTTAACAACTATTATTGCTGCTGAACATTTATGTTTATTACATCAAAAAAATAAATATGGTGAATTAATTTCTAATTTATTAAAACGTTAATGATTTATGAAATAATATTGAAAATATTTTATATAATTCTATTGATTAAATAGAATTATATAATTAATAATATTCAATTATATTTTTATTTTTTTAAAGTTAAAAACTTTTAATTTAACTCAGAATTTTTATTACGATAAAATCTTTTTCTTTCATTTTCTTTCAAATAACGTTTTCGTAATCTTATAGCATTTGGTGTTACTTCTACAAGTTCATCATCGTTTATAAATCCTAATGCTTCTTCAAGTGTAAAATTAATAGGAGTCGTTAAAACAATTGCTTCATCAGTACCAGAAGCTCTCATATTAGTTAATTTTTTTCCTGTTAGGCAATTTACGGTTAAATCGTTAGAACGATTATGAAGTCCTATTATTTGTCCTTCATATACTTTGGTTCCATGTCCAATAAACAATTTTCCTCGTTCTTGTAAATTAAATAAAGAGAATCCAATAGCTATACCCGTACTATTAGCAATTAAAACTCCATTTTTTCTTTGTCCAATATCATTATTTTGAAAATTATTATAATGACTAAAAGATGAATAACAAAGTCCTGTTCCAGAAGTGATGCTCATAAATTCTGCACGAAATCCAATTAATGCTCTGCTAGATAATATATACTCTAAACGTACTCTTTTATTTTGATTTATTATCATATTTTTTAATTCACCTTTTCTTTCTCCTATGAATTTCATAACGTTTCCTTGATTTTTTTCTTCAATATCTAATATAACATTTTCAAATGGTTCTTTCTTTATTCCATTAATTTCTCGAAAAATTATTTTAGGACGTGATACTTCTAGTTCAAATCCTTCACGACGCATATTTTCAATTAATATAGATAAATGCAATTCACCACGTCCAGAAACAGAAAAAACATTTGAATCTTTTGTTTCCTTGATTTGCAATGCAACATTATGCACAGTTTCTTTTTTTAATCGTTCTAAAATTTGACGAGATGTAATATATTTTCCTTCATTTCCTGAAAAAGGAGATGTATTTACTGAAAAAAACATGTTTACTGTTGGTTCATCTATACTTAATGCAGGTAAAGGTTTTAAATTATCTGGATCACAAATTGTATCAGAAATATTTAATTTATTAAGACCTGTAAGAGCAATTATATCTCCTGCATTACCTTTCTCTATATCAATTCTTTTTAGTCCAAAATAATTTAAAACTTTATTGATTTTTCCATTTCGAGTTTTACCAAAACTATCAATAATTACTACTTGATCATTTGGTTTTATACATCCTTGCTTAACACGTCCAACTCCTATAACTCCTAAATAATTACTATAATCAAGTTGTGAAATTTGCATTTGAAATTTTTGACTAGGATCAACATTTGGAGCAGGGGCATATCTAATAATAGATTGATATAATGGAGTCATATCATTTTCCATTTTTAAATAATCCGTTCCTGAAGTACCTAGAATTGCAGAAGTATAAATAATAGGAAAATCAAGTTGTTGATCATTAGCATTAAGATTGACAAAAAGATCAAAAATTTGGTCTACTACCCAATCAGGACGAGAGTTGATTCTATCAATTTTATTAATCACAACAATAGGGTTTAAACCATATTTAAATGCTTTTTCAGTTACAAATCTTGTTTGAGGCATAGGTCCATCTAATGCATCTACTACTAAAAGAACTGAATCTACCATTGACATTACACGTTCTACTTCTCCACCAAAATCAGCATGACCAGGTGTATCTACTATATTAATTTTATAATTTTTCCATTTAATAGAAGTATTTTTAGATAAAATTGTAATACCTCTTTCTTTTTCTAAATCATTAGAATCCATAATTCTTTCAGTTTTTTCTTCATGTTTTTGAAAAGTTCCTGATTGTTCTAATAGTTTGTCAAGCAATGTAGTTTTTCCATGGTCAACATGTGCTATAATTGCAATGTTTCTTATATTTTTATGCATATTTTTTCCTTTTAAAAAATTATTATATAATGAGTAGAAAAGATAAGTTATAGATTAGATATGAATAGAATTTTGAGAAAAGATTAACTATCTTATAAAGTATATATGATCTCATTAAGATGATTAATATTTTATAAAAAAATTTCTTAAACTAGTAGTTCTTGATAATTCAACAATTAGGAATTAAATTTTGAATTTATTAAATTTTCATAAAACAAAGTTTTTAAAAAGTTATGCTAAAGTTGCTGATATAGACATTCAAGATGGTATTGAAATTGCATTTTTTGGTTGTTCTAATTCAGGTAAATCTAGTGCTATAAACGCCTTAACCAATCAAAATAAGTTAGCACGTTGCAGCAAACTTCCTGGCAGAACTCAATTAATTAACTTTTTTGAAGTATCTTCAGATTTTAGAATCGTTGATCTTCCTGGATATGGTTATTCTAAAGTTTCTTTATTAATTAAAAATAAACTAAAAAAGATAATATATAACTATTTAAAAACACGAAAACAATTAAAATGTTTAATTTTACTAATGGATATTAGATATCCTTTCAAAACACTTGATCAAAAAATAATCAATATTGCAATGCAAAATAAAATATTTGTTTTAGTACTATTAAGCAAATGCGATAAAGTTAAAATATATCAGCAAAATATTCAATTTAAAAAAGTATACGAAAAACTGAATTTATTATTAAAAAACTTTTTTCAAATACAATTATTTTCATCGCATAAAAAGATAGGCATTAGAGAATTAGAACAAAAATTGAATCACTGGTATAATAAATATATTTCTTTTACGATTATTTAATAATAATTTAAAAAGATATTTTATCTGTTAAAAATAGATGTTAAAAATCTAAATAATTTTTCAGTGCAAGATTTTGTTAAATGCATATCTTGTAGTTTTATATTAATAGGAATATCCAGTTTTATTTTTGCTAGTTTATACGAAAGAAAAGCGACATCTTTATAATTATTGAGTTGAATGGCGATATTTTTAGCGTTTTTAAATGGTAAAAATGGTATTTTTTCAATATTATTATAAATATTTTTAATATTATAAAATTTCTTTAATAAGAATAATGCAGTTTTTATTCCTATCTTAGGCACACCTGGGATATTATCTGAAGTATCCCCGATTAATGCTAAAAAATCAATATATTCTTTTGGTTTAATACCATATTCATCTTGTATTGTTTTTGGCGTAATAATGTATTTTTTTTTGTTTAATATAAAAATATTTTTTGTTACAAGTTGTAACATATCTTTATCGTGACTTACAATTAATATTTTTTCTCCTGCTTGTTCTAATTTAGACGATAAACTACCAATAATATCATCTGCTTCTATTCCTGGAATACTTAATATTTTAATTCCTATTTTTGTTAATATTTCAAAAAGAGGTTTTATTTGAATATATAGTGAATTTGGCATTGGTAATCTATTACTCTTATAATCTTTGAATATTTCTTTTCTAAAAGTGATTTTAGAGGAATCAAAGATTACAATTAATTTTCTAGAATAATAATATTTTTTTAAAATATTATTTATCATTCTTAACATACCATATATAGCTCCACATGGTTCTCCTGCATTATTTTTAAAATCGCGAAACCCATAATAAGAAGTATATAAATATAGACTTCCATCTATTATGATAATAGGTTTTTTTATTTGATCCATATTTTTTCCTTCGATATTCAAATTTTTTTATATTTTTAAAATAAAAAACTATTTTAGTTTTAAAAACTTATATAAGTAATATTCATTTAGTATCCATTAAAAATTTTTATTGATATAATATTCTAATTAAAGATATTTTTTTGAATTGTATAGAAAATAATATTTATTTTTTTTTAATTAAAAATTTAATTAATTTAATATATTTTTGAGGAAAATTATCTTTGAAAATATCTTCTATATTAGAATAGTTAATTATATATTTTCCATTAATAAGCATTGTTGGAACATGTTCCAATTTGCATTTTTTAATATCTTGATTTTGTTTTTGGACTAATATATCGATTGTTATACTATTCCAAAAATTATCGAATATACTTTCTTTAATTCCTGCTTTTTTTTTAAATAATTGTCTTATACTATTAATAGTATTAATTGTATGGGTTTCTTGAACACCACTAAACACAGGTATCATAATTTTTTCTTCGATCCCCATTTGTTCTGCTATTATCCAGGATTTTGTTAAAATATAACTTAACTTTCCTTTTATTAAATTAACATGATATGTATGAATTTTTATATTTTTATTAAAATTTTTTTTTATTAACGTTCTCATATTATGTGTTTTTTCGAATTCATAACAATATGGACAAAAAAATGAAAAAAATTCTATTACATTAGGCACATTACATATACTTTTTTTTTTATATTATATTCTTTTTGATTAGAAAATTCAGAAGATAAGACATTAAAAGATAGAAGTATACCAAATAGAAATATTAATATAGTTTTCATTATGTTTCCTAATTTTATTGTTTGTTAATTTTAAAATATATATTTATGAATATAGAATAATCTTCTAAATAAATAAAAAGATATAACTATGAAATATTTTTTTATTTTTTATAAAAACTTTAAAATATTTATCATATAAATATAGAATATTAATTATTTTCCATAAAAAAAATGAACATTAATACTAATTTTACAAATCATACTCCAATGATCAAGCAATATTTATCTTTAAAATCAGAATATCCTGATATTTTGCTTTTTTATCAAATGGGTGATTTTTATGAGTTATTCTACGAAGATGCAAAACGCATTTCTGAACTATTAAAAATTACTTTGACACAAAAAGGATATTCAAATAAAAAAATTATACCAATGGCTGGAATTCCATGTCATACAGTAAACTATTATTTATTAAAACTTGTCAAATTAGGTGAATCTGTTGCTATTTGTGATCAAACAGAAAATCGATCTAATAAAGATAAATTAATAAATCGTCAAATAGTTCGTGTTATCACACCTGGAACTATTACAGATGAAGTTCTTCTTGAAGCTAATGAGGATAATTTTATATCCTGTATTTGGAAAGAAAAAAATATATTTGGATATGCTATTTTAGATCTTTCTTTAGGTTTTTTTGGTGTTTCTCAACATTTTAGTAATATTTCTTTACTTTCGGAAATTGAACGTACGAATCCTAAAGAAATACTTTATCCAGAAAATTTCTTAGATATGTTTTTAATTGCAAATAGAAGATGTATTCGAAAACGTCCATTGTTAGATTTTGATTTAGAAACTTCATACAAATTATTAACTTTACAATTTAAAACTCATAATTTAAATGGATTTGGTATAGATAAAAATAATTTTATAATACGTCCTGCTGGTTGTTTACTTCAATATGTTAAATTAATGCATATGAACTCTTTACCTCATATTAAAGAATTAAAAAATAATTATATAGAAAATCACATTTTTATGAATATTAGTACTCGAAAAAATTTAGAAATTACTCAAAATATTTTAGGAGAAACTAAAAACACTCTATTTTCAATATTAAATAAAACTGTTACTCCTATGGGAAATAGAATGTTGCATCGTTGGATAAATGCTCCATTAAAAGATTTTAATTCAGTTAAATCTCGTCATCAAAGTGTGGAAATATTACGATCATTTTATCAAGAATTGCAACCTATTCTACAACAGGTTAATGATTTAGAAAGAATTTATTCTAGATTAGCTTTACGTACTGCTTTGCCTCATGATTTTACTCGTATGCGGTCCACACTAAAAATTTTACCTGATTTACATTTTATTTTAAAAAAAATAAAACTTAAACA
>NZ_CP034870.1:458306-470025 GCF_005081185.1 Buchnera aphidicola (Lipaphis pseudobrassicae) | reverse complement strand
AACCATCTAAATCTATTCGAGATGGAGATGTCATAGCTCAATCTTACAATGTTCAACTTGATATATTACGATCTATAAAGAAAAACGCAAAAGAATATATTAAAAATTTTGAACAAGAACAAAAAGATAAATTAATGATTGAATCTTTAAAGATTAAATACAACAGTATCATTGGATATTATATTCAAGTACACAAACGTCATATCCACTTAGTTCCAAAACACTATAAACGAGTACAAACCTTAAAAAATACAGAGCGGTATAGTATATTGTTATTAAAAGAATATGAAAAAAAAGTTACTAATGCAGAAGTACAATCATTACGTTTAGAAAAACAATTATATATGGAAATTTTTGATATTATAAGACCTTTTTTAAATGATTTAAAAAACAGTTCATTAGCCCTTGCAGAGCTAGACGTATTAGTAAATTTAGCTGAACGTTCGATATCTTTAAACTACAAATGTCCCATTATGACGAAAAAATATGGAATTTCTTTGTTAAATAGTCGTCATCCGGTAATTGAACATTTTTTGACAACACCATTTATAAAAAATTCTATTGTTTTATCAAAAAAACAAAAAGTAATTATTATTACAGGACCTAATATGGGTGGTAAAAGTACCTATATGCGTCAAGTTGCACTTATTGTGATAATGGCTTGGATAGGAAGTTTTGTTCCTGCAGAATATGCTTTAATTGGTTCAGTGGATAAAATTTTTACAAGAATTGGTTCTGCAGATGATTTAAGTAATGGATGTTCAACATTTATGATGGAAATGACAGAAATATCTAATATTCTTCATAATGCTACATCTAATAGTTTAGTATTAATAGATGAATTAGGAAGAGGAACTTCGACTAATGAAGGATTAGCCTTATCTTGGTCATGTGTTAAATATTTAATTAATAAAAATAAATCTATGACATTATTATCTACTCATTTTTTTGAATTAACAAAATTAGCATTAAGTGAAAATTTTGTAAAAAATTTTCATTTTACTGCTATTGAAAGTAATGGTCATATAGCTTTTTTATATCAAATTAAAAATGGTGTTTCAAAAAAAAGTTATGCTATATCAGTAGCATCATTATCTGGATTACCTGATACAGTTATAAAAATTGCAAAAGAAAAATTAGTAGAATTAGAAAATATATAGTGTTTTTTTAATATTATTTTGAAATAATATAAAATTAATTTTTTATAAGTTATATTTCATTAAAAATATCACCTATTTAATATAATAAAATCTGGATTTTTAGTATGATACAAAATCAAAAAATGTTTAATATTTTACTTCCATTAAGTTCAGAGCAATTGAATCATTTAAAAGAATTAGAAATGACTTGTTCTGATATTCAATGTGCTTGGTTATCAGGTTATTTTTGGAAAAAAGCTAATCAAAATTCTAATTCATCACCTATCGAGAAAAAAAAAATTGATGAAGATCAACTGGTTACTATTATTTCAGCTTCTCAAACTGGTAACGCAAAATTATTATCTCATCGTCTGCATGAATATTTAAATAAAAATAATATAAAAAATCGTTTAATTAATGCTATTAATTATAAATTTAGAAAGATAAAAGATGAAAGAACGTTAATTCTGATTATTTCTACTCAAGGCGAAGGTGAAGTTCCAGAAGAAGCAATTTCTTTATATAATTTTATAATATCTAAAAAAGCTCCTAAATTAAACTATTTATCTTATAGTATTTTTGGATTAGGTGATACATCTTATAACTTATTTTGTCAAGCTGCAAAGAATTTTGATAATCGATTAAAAGAATTAGGAGCAATATCATTATTAGATAGAGTTGATGCTGATATTGAATATGAAGATGATTATGATAAATGGTCTCAAGAGTTATTAAAAACTATTAGTAGTAATTATATTAATTCAAAAACTTCTTTAAGATCTTTAAGTCAGAAAGACGATTTGAAAATAACTAATTTTTCTTATACTAAAAATAACCCTGCTTTAGGTACTATATTAACAAATCAAAGAATAACAGGACGAGATTCTACTAAAGAGATTCATCATATTGAAATTGATATAAATAATTTAAATATTAATTATACTCCTGGTGATGCACTTGGTGTTTGGTACAAAAATGATCCTAATTTAATTAATCAAATACTAAAATTACTTTCGATTAATCCATTAGAAAAAGTTAGCATTAAAAATAACATTACTACAATATTTGATGCTTTAGAAAATAGTTTTGAACTAACTGTAAATACAAAAAATATAGTACAAAGTTATGCTCATTTTTCAAAAAATAAATTTTTAAAGAATATTATTTCTGATGAAAAAAAATTAAATAAATATGTAACTAAAACTCCTTTAATTAGTATGATACATGATCATTCATCAAAAATATCTTCTCAGGAATTAATTAGTTTCTTGCGTCCTTTAACACCTAGATTATATTCTATTGCTTCATCTCAAGCTGAAACACATGATGAAATTCATATTACCGTAGGAGTCGTAAAAAAAATTGTTTCTGGATATGTTTGTTTAGGAGGTGCATCTGGTTATCTTTCAGGTTCTTTAAAAGTAGATGATAAAATAAAAATTTTTATTGAAAATAATGATAATTTTCGTTTACCTGCAGATAAAAATATACCCATTATCATGATTGGTTCAGGAACAGGAATTGCTCCCTTTCGTTCTTTTATGCAACAAAGAGATAATGATGGATCTAAAGGGAAAAATTGGATATTTTTTGGAAATCCTAATTTTACCGAAGATTTTTTATATCAAATAGAATGGCAAGAATACATAAAAAAAGGATTACTTACTAAAATGAGTTTAGCTTGGTCAAGAGATCAAGAACATAAAATATATATACAAGATAAAATTAAAGAAAATGGAAAAGAAATATGGTCTTGGATTAAAAATGGAGCTCAAATATATGTTTGTGGAAATGCTTCAAAGATGGCAAAAGATGTTGAAAAAGCATTATTAGATATTATTGCTAAATATAATAATATGAATATTGAAGATTCTACTGAATTTCTTAATGAAATGCGTTTAAATCAACGTTATAAAAGAGATGTGTATTAATGAAAAATAATTATAAAAAAACAATTTTAGAAAAAAAAATTACTGATGCAGAAAGAATTAAAAAAGATAGTAATTATCTTAGAGGAACAATTATAGATGATCTAAAAAATGAAATCACTAATGGTTTTACTGGGGATAACTTTTCACTTATTCGATTTCATGGCATGTATCAACAAGATGATCGCGACTTGCGTTTGGAACGACAAATGCAAAAATTAGAACCTCGTTATGCTATGATGCTTCGTTGTAGGTTACCAGGTGGTATTATTCAAGCAAAAAAATGGTTGAAAATTAATTATTTTGCTATTAAGCATACATTGTATAATACAATTAGATTAACAAATCGTCAAACTTTTCAATTTCACGGTATTTTAAAAAAAAAACTCAAAGATGCACATAAAATGCTACATGATATTGAATTAGATTCAATAGGAACAGCAAATGATGTAAATAGAAATGTACTTTGTACATCTAATCCAACAGAATCTTTAATTCATCAAGATGCTTATAAATGGGCAAAAAGAATTTCAGAATGTTTACTACCACAGACTAAAGCATATGTGGAAATTTGGTTAGATCAAAAAAAAATCCTTACAACAGATAAAGAACCAATTTTAGGAAAAACTTATTTACCAAGAAAATTTAAAACAACAGTAGTTGTTCCACCGTATAATGATGTAGATTTATACGCTAATGATATGAATTTTATTGCAATTGTAGAAAATAAAAAAATAATCGGATTTAATGTTTTAATAGGTGGTGGTTTATCTTTTATTCATGGAAATAAATTGACATGGCCATTTTTAGCTAAAGAAATAGGTTATATATCTACAGATAAAATTTTATCTGTTGCTAAATCTATAGTAATGACACAAAGAGATTGGGGGAATCGTACCGATCGAAATAATGCAAAAACTAGATATACCATTAATAATGTTGGTTTAGCAGAGTTTAAAAAAGAGATTGAAAACAGAGCAAATATTATTTTTGAATCAATTCGACCTTATACTTTTATAAGTAGAGGAGATAGATTTGGATGGACCAAAGGTATCAATAATAAATGGAATTTAACATTATTTATTCCTAACGGACGTATATGTGATAATAATGAAGTATTGTTACAATCTGGATTATTTCAAATAGCAAAAATACATGATGGTAATTTTAGGTTAACATCTAATCAAAATATAATTATTTCTGAGATATCTGAAAAAAATAAAGATAAAGTGGAAAAAATAGCTCAATCATATGGATTAATGAAAAAAACTAGTAATTTACGTTTAAATTCTATGGCATGTGTTTCTTTTCCTACTTGTCCCTTAGCAATGGCTGAAGCTGAACGTATTCTTTCTTATTTTCTTACTCAGTTGGAAAAGATCATGTTAAAATACAGAGTAGAAAAAGAAATAATAGTTTTTCGTATTTCTGGATGTCCAAATGGTTGCGGAAGATCTTTGTTATCTGAAATTGGTTTAATTGGAAAATCAATAGGTCGATATAATCTATATATAGGAGGAAATAGAATAGGAAGTCGTATTCCAACAATTTATAAAGAAAACATTACTGAAAAAGAAGTATTAATTCATCTAGAAAACTTGATTAAAAAATGGTCTATTGAAAGGGAACAAGAAGAAGGTTTGGGAGATTTTATCATTCGAAAAGAAATTGTAAAAAAAATTGTCAATCCTATTTATGATTTTTGGAACTAGTATGGAGTAAGCAAAATGTTAAAAATTGATATTCAAGACATTCGATTATTAAATTTAAAAAAAAAAATAAAATTTTATCCGAAATTAATATATTAATGTCGAGTTATTCTGCAGAAGAACGAGTTGTTTGGGCATTAGAAAATTTACCTGTAATACATATTATGTCATCTAGTTTTGGTATACAATCTATGATTTTATTGCATATCATGGTTAGTCAAAAACCTGATATTCCTATAGTATTAATTGATACAGGATACCTATTTCCTGAAACATATAAATTCATTGATTTTGTGAAAAAAAAATATGATTTAAATTTACAAGTTTTTAGATCTAATATATCTCCAGCATGGCAAGAAGCAAGGTATGGAAAATTATGGAAAAAAGGTATAAAAGGTATTAATTTTTATAATTATATTAACAAAGTACAACCAATGGAAAACGCTTTAAATACATTATCAGTACAAACATGGTTTGCTGGATTACGTCATGAACAATCAAAAAGTAGACAGTTATTATCTTATGTATCAATTCAGAAAGGAATCTTTAAGGTATTACCTATATTAGATTGGTCTAATGATAAAATATATGAATATTCAAAAAAAAATAATTTAGAGATTCATCCTTTATCAAAAGATGGATATTCATCTCTTGGAGATGTTCATACAACTGTTAAACATGTACCGGGTATGTTAGAAGAAGAAACACGGTTTTTTGGATTAAAACGTGAATGTGGTTTACATGAAGATTAAATTTGATATATGAAAACATTATTATAAGATAATAAAGTTATTAAGTGACTTTTTAAGTTTTTTATTTTTATTTTTTATCAATTAGATATAATTATAAAAATTTATTTTAAAAAGCATATTTTTTGCTTGATACAAAAATATTTTATATGTTATTTAAATATCATATTTTTTAGTGATTTTACAAAATTTTAATAATTTTATTTAAAAAAGGCAAACGTGAATTATCTTCCTCTTTTTTTGGATTTAAAATCTAAAAATGTGTTAATTATTGGTGCTGGAAAAGTAGGTTTTAATAAAATTACATTATTACTTCGTTCAGAAGCTAAAGTTAATGTTATTGCAAAAGAATTATGTTCAGATGTAAAAATTTTATTAGATGCAAATAAAATAAGGTGGATATCTAAAAAATTTGATTCATCTTATTTAAAAAAAATGTTTTTAGTGATTGCTGCTACAAACGATTTAAAATTAAATCAACATATATTTAAATCATGTAACGATCGTTGTTTATTCGTAAACGTAGTTGATGATAAATCAAAATGTTCTTTTATTTTTCCTTCTATTATTGATCGTAATCCTATTATTACTGCGATTTCTTCTGGAGGAACTTCGCCTGTTTTATTACGTTTATTACGTGAAAAAATTGAATCAATTTTACCAGCAAAATTAGGTGATGTTGCGACAATTTCAGGACAATGGAGGGATATAGTTAAAAAACGTTTTAATAATTTATTAGAACGACGTCGATTTTGGGAAAAATTGTTTCAAAGTGTTTTTGTAGAGCATATTTTAAATGGTAATAAAAAAAAAGCAACTGAAATATTAAATAAAACTATGAATCAAAATAGTATACTAAGAGGTGAAATAATTTTAGTAGGAGCAGGTCCTGGAGATAGCGGATTATTAACTTTAAGAGGTTTACAAGTACTTCAACAAGCAGATGTAGTTTTATATGATGCTTTAGTATCTCAAGATGTTTTAGATTTAATTCGTCGTGATGCAAAACGTATTTATGTTGGAAAACGTGCAGGTTTAAAAAACATTACTCAAGATGAAATTATTAAATTATTGATAGTATTAGCACAAAAAGGTAAAAAAGTAGTACGTTTAAAAGGTGGTGATCCTTTTATTTTTGGTCGAGGTGGTGAAGAAGTAGAAGCTGCAAAAAATGCAGGTATTGATTTTCAAATTGTTCCAGGAATAACTTCTGCTATTGGTATAGCAGCATATACTGGAATACCTTTAACACATCGTAAATATTCACAAGGTGTTATTTTTATCACAGGATATAAATGTAAAAATGGTCTTACAAGCGATTTTTCTATTTTATGTAATCCCTCATATACTTTAGTAGTATATATGGGTACTTTGCAGGCTATAGACATTGCTAAAAAACTAATTTCGTATGGTCGTTTGAAATCAACACCTATAGCTATTATTATAAAAGGAACAACTGTTAATCAAAAAGTTATTATCGGTCGCTTAGATGAAATAGAAAAGATAATTAGTTGTTCTATAGTAACTCCGGCTTTATTAATTATTGGCGAAGTTGTTCGTTTACATAAAAAATTAAGATGGTTTTATCCTTTAGATTCATTGCATGATACATATAATATATCTTCTATAATAAAATTTATTTAAGGAATAGTCATGTTTAAAGGAAATACTACTCATTTACGTCAATTAGAATCAGAAAGTATTTACATAATGAGAGAAGCAATTGCAGATTTTCAAAATCCTGTCATGTTATATTCTATCGGAAAAGATTCTTCAGTAATGCTTCATCTTGCAAAAAAATCTTTTTATCCTGGAAAGTTACCATTCCCTTTATTACATATAGATACTGGATGGAAATTTAAGGAAATGTATCAATTTAGAGACCATATTGCAAACACTTCTGGAATAGAATTAATAGTACATTCAAATTCACAAGGAAAACGATTAAATTTAAATCCATTTCAATATGGTGGAAGTAAATATACAGATGTTATGAAAACAGAAGGTTTAAAAGAAGCTATAAATAAATATAACTTTGATGCTGCTTTTGGAGGAGCTAGAAGAGATGAAGAAAAATCACGATCTAAAGAACGAATTTATTCTTTTCGTGATTCATTACATCAATGGGATCCAAAAAAACAGCGTCCTGAATTATGGTGGAACTATAATGGTCAAATTAATAAAGGAGAAAATATTCGTATTTTTCCATTGTCCAATTGGACTGAATTAGATATTTGGCAATATATTTTTTTAGAAAAAATAAAAATCGTACCCCTTTATTTTTCTGCTATACGTCCAGTTTTAGAAAGAGATGGGGCATTAATTGTTGTCGATGATCAACGTATTAAGATGCATAGAGATGAATGTGTAATAGAAAAAATGGTTAGATTTCGTACATTAGGTTGTTGGCCTTTAACAAATGCTATTGAATCAGAAGCAACAACTCTTGAAGAAGTAATTATGGAAACATTAGTAGTAAAAACTAGTGAACGAACAGGTCGAGCTATTGATAATGATCAAAAAAATTCAATGGAGTTTAAAAAAAGACAGGGTTATTTCTAAAAAAAGGGGTATTGTCAAAATGAAAACTAATATAAACAGTCATTTTCAACAATGGTTGAATTTACATCAAAAAAAAACTCTATTAAAATTTTTAACATGTGGTAGTGTAGATGATGGAAAAAGTACATTAATTGGACGTTTATTGCATGACACTAAACAAATTTATGATGATCAATTATCTTCTTTAAGAAATGATAGTAAGCGTCATGGCACTCAAGGTGATGAAATAGATCTTGCTTTATTAGTAGATGGACTTCAATCTGAACGTGAACAAGGAATTACAATCGATGTAGCTTATCGTTACTTTTCTACTGATAAAAGAAAGTTTATTATTGCAGACACTCCTGGGCATGAACAATATACATGTAATATGGTAACAGGTGCTTCTACATGCGATTTGTCTGTTTTATTAGTTGATGCAAGAAAAGGATTATCGAAACAAACTTATCGACATAGTTTTATTTCTACATTACTTGGAATAAAGCATTTAATTGTAGCTGTTAATAAAATGGATTTAATTGGCTATAAAAAAGATGTTTTTATAAATATAAAAAAAAAATTTTTAGAGTTTTCTAAAAAACTTTCTAACAATTTAAATATTTTTTTTATTCCTATCTCAGCTTTAATTGGTGAAAATATTGTTTTTAAAAACACTTTTATGCCTTGGTACAATGGTTTAACACTATTAAGGTTGTTAGAAACAATAAATATTAAAAACAATAGTCATTCAGAAGAAATAAGATTTTTAGTTCAATATATAAACCGTCCTAATTCAGATTTTCGCGGATATTCTGGAATATTAGTATCTGGAATGATTCATGTTGGACAAATGATTAAAATATTACCTACTAATATGACTTCTCGTATTGTACGAATTGTAACTTTTGATCAAGATTTAAAATATGCAAAAGTTGGTCAACCAATTACAATAGTTTTAAAAGATGAAATAGACATTAATAGAGGATATTTTTTTGTAAATATTAATTCTACTTTGAGACCTAATCGAGAAGCCATTATGAATGTTGTTTGGATGACAGAAAACTCATTGCTAGAAGGACAATCATACAACGTTAAATTATCAGGAAAAAAAACTCGTGTTTATATAAAAGAAATTTTATTTAAAATTGATATAAATACTTTAATAAAAAGAAAAAGCAGTTCTCTTTCTTTAAATAGTATTGGTCAAATTAGAGTAATGTTTAGTGATCCTGTTATTTTTGACGATTACAATGATAATCGAGCTACAGGTAATATAATTTTTATTGATCTTTTAACAAATATTACTGTAGGAGCAGGAATGATTAAAAGCAACTCGAAACAATACGAGGAAATACTACCAGATAATAAAAATAATTTTGAAACAGATTTACATAATTTAATTTGTCGATATTTTCCACATTGGAATATACCTAAATTAGTCAAAAAAAAGGTTTCTAATTAATATGAATGACAATTTTCATAATAATATTATTTGGCAAAAACACTCTATTACACGAATAAAACGTGAATATAAAAACGGTCATAAAGCAATTGCGGTATGGTTTACAGGATTATCTGGTTCAGGAAAATCAAGTATTGCTAATTTTTTAGAAAAGATATTATTTCAAAGAAAAATTAATACTTATTTATTAGATGGTGATAATATTAGATCTGGATTGTGTTCTGATTTAGGTTTTAATGTTTCTGATAGAGAGGAAAATGTTAGACGTCTTGGAGAAGTAGTTAAATTAATGTTAGATTCTGGAATGATAGTTTTAGTTTCAGTAATTTCACCATATAAGTATCAAAGAAAAATGATTTGTGAAATGTTAGGTAAAAAAGATTTTTTAGAAGTGTTTGTTAATACTCCTATTAGTATATGTGAGGATAGAGATCCTAAAGGATTATATAGAAAAGCTCGTATTGGAAAGATATCTGATTTTACTGGTGTTCAATCGAAATATGAACCACCAGAATCACCTGATGTACTTTTAGATGGTACTGATTCTTTAGAAAAGAATTCAAGAAAGTTAATTAAAGTATTGTATTCTTATAAAATTATACCTTTTTATTAATATTAATTTAATAGATTGAAATTAAATTTATTTATTTTTAATAAAAATTACTTATTTAGATTATAATATGAAAACATTAAAAATGTTTTTTTTAGTTTTATTAATTTGGTTACAATATTCTCTTTGGTTTGGAAAAAATGGTGTTTTTGATTACATTGTGGTATATAAAAAAGTTATTATAGAGACAAAAGAAAATATTGATCTTGATATTCGTAACAATCAAATTTTATTAGAAATTGATAGATTAAATAATGATATTAAAATTAAAAAAAAAATTTTTTAATATCTTTTTAATTATTTTTTTAGACTATTAGATATTAACAATGATTAAACATTATTTTTTTTTGGATATATAATGATCCTATTAAATTTATTAAAATCAAAAATTATTGCTATAGTTCCAGCTGCAGGTATTGGAAATAGAATGCAGTCAAGTTTACCAAAACAATATATCAAAATTAAAAATCGTACCATTCTTGAATATACATTAAAAACATTATTATTACATCCTAATATTATTCGTGTAATTGTAAGTTTGAATAAAAAAGACAATTATTTTCATAAATTACCTATATCATCAAATATTCGTATTACCTCTGTAATAGGTGGAAAAAATAGAATAAATTCAGTATTATCTGGATTAAAGGTAAAAACAAGTGCAAATTGGGTCATAGTACATGATGCAGTTCGTCCTTGTTTGAGTTATGAAGATTTAGATAAATTGATATCTGTTATTAAAATAAACCCCATAGGGGCAGTTTTGGCTAAACCGGTTTCTGATACTATAAAGTATAGTGATAAAACAAAACAAAAATTTTTATATACCATCAGTAGAAAAAATTTATGGCATGCTTTAACTCCTCAATTATTTCAAATAAATGTATTAAGATATTGCTTAAAAAAAATCATTCGAGATAAAATTAATATTACAGATGAATCATCAGCATTAGAGTATTATGGGCATAATCCATTATTAATTATAGGAAATAGTAGAAATATTAAAATTACTTGGCCAGAAGATCTTCTTCTTGCTGAATTTTATTTACACAATTATAGTGATTATTCAATAAAAAAAGAGATATTTTCATGAAAATTGGATATGGTTTTGATCTTCATCCTTTTGGGAGTAACAAACCTTTAATTATTGGTGGTGTTTTAATTCCTTATCCAAAAGGTTTAATTGCCCATTCTAATGGTGATGTATTAATACATACTATAATAGATGCATTATTAGGTGCAGTTTCTATGGGTGATATTGGAACATTTTTTCCAAGTAGCAACATAAAGTACAAAAATATTGATAGTAGGATATTATTGAGAGATATTTGGAAAAAAATTCAAACTATCAATTATTATTTATCTAATATTGACATTACTATTATCACAGAATCTCCAAATATATCATCTTATGTATTTCTTATGAGATCAAATTTAGCATCAGATCTAAGTACTAAAATAGATAATATTAGTATTAAGGCTACAACTGCTAAAAAAATAGGTTCCATTGGAAGAAAAGAAGCTATTGCTTGTCAAGGAGTAGTAATGCTTGTAAAAAAATATAAAAAAAATTTATTAAGA
>NZ_CP034870.1:434510-458195 GCF_005081185.1 Buchnera aphidicola (Lipaphis pseudobrassicae) | reverse complement strand
TTGTTTTTAATGATTTTGTTTTTGCATATTCTATATTAAAAATAAATAAAAATATTTTATTTTATCAGAAAAATAATTTACGTGCTAAATTTTACAAAAATAACATAAGAAAATTTATTTTTTTAAAACAAAATGAATGCTTTTCATTTGTAAAAATGAAAAATTTTTCTTTAAATAAAGAAGAATTTATAATTTCTAATAATAATTTTATTGGAGTTTTTAAAAAAAATAAATTTAAAATGTTTTATGTCGTAAAATCTAAAGATACTCTTTATTCTATTGGAAAAAAATCTGGTCATAGTTATTATGAATTGTCTAAATTTAATTTTATTAAAAAACCTTATAAAATTTTTGTAGGTCAAAAAATATGGATAGGTAATTTTTTAATAGATAAAAATAAATATAGTTGTTCAATTGCAAAACGAAATGAAAAAAAAACAAAAAACATTATTTCTTGTAAATTTTTATTTGAAAATTCTTTAAATATGTCAAATTTTTTAAAAAATGAGTTAAATAATTATGATACAAAATCTATGAAATTATGTTTTTTAAATAACAAGGATTTTAAAAAAAATAATTCTCGATTAAAAATACAATCTTCTATTTTTTCTAAAAATTGGAATTGGCCTGTAAATACTAAAAATATTCAATATTTTTACAATGTTAAATCAAAAAATAAAGAAATGGAAATTTCTGGCTTTAAAGGACAACCAATTTTCTCAGTAGCCGATGGTAAAGTAGTCTTTGTAACTGATTTATTTGAAAAATATGGACGATTAATTATCATTAAACATGATGAAGATTATCTTAGTATTTATGCTTTTAATGATTTAATTTTAGTAAAATTAGGAGATAAAGTACGTGCAAATCAAAAAATTTCTACAATGGGTTTATCAGAAAAAAAGTTAGTCCGTCTTTATTTTGAAATACGTTATAGAGGGGAATCAGTAAATCCATTAAGTATTTTACCAAAGATTAACAAAAAAAATAATTTTTATTAAAATTTAATTTTTTTAAATTTATTAACTAACTAATTAACTAACTAATATATACGTGTGTATAAGTACATGACAACTACAATATTTAAAGAATTTATTTTTGAAGCTGCACATTATTTACCTTATGTTTCTAAAGGACATAAATGTGGACGATTACATGGTCATTCTTTTTCAGTTCGTTTAGAATTAAAAGGAACAGTTAAAAAAGAAACTGGATGGATTATAGATTATTCTGATATTAAATTAAAATTTAAGCCTATTTATGATCAGTTAGATCATAATTTTCTAAATAAAATACCTGGATTAGAAAATCCAACTAGTGAAATTTTAGCGCGATGGATTTGGAATAATTTAAAATCTAAATTACCTTTATTAACTGCTGTAATTGTTAAAGAAACTTGTACATCTGGATGTATTTATAAAGGAAATTAAAAACAATTATAAACATTTATCTTATCAAGATATATTTGTGAATTTGTATAGAAAGTCGCCAATTTCTAATGATACATGTTTCGATGCAAATTTTCAATGATTCTTTGTTTTGACTAATCGGCTGTAAAAAAATATGACAGTTTTTTCGATTTTTTAATATTGATAATATTGCATCTAAATATGATAAATCTTCTTTTTTTAAAACTGGATATTTAATTTCATTTGCTCGTAATATTGAACTATACAATGTATTTTTATGTTTTTTAGGTGAAACTGTTACCCAGGTATTAAAAGAACAGCTAATTAATTTAGTACCACTTGTTTCGATTTGACAAGTAAATCCATTCTTTTCTAACCCATATGTAAGAAATGATAAATTATATATACATGGTTCTCCACCGGTGATGACTATATGTCTAGCTTTCCATTTTTGTTTTTTTATATTGAAAATTATTGTTTTAACGTCAATATAACTCCATGTTTTATTCGATATATTTTTTTTTATCAATTCTTCGATAGAAATTTTATTCGTATCAGAACATGTCCATGTATGTTTTGTATCACACCATTTGCAATGAACTGGACAACCTTGCAATCGAATAAAAATTGATGGTATTCCACTATAGTAACCTTCTCCTTGTATTGTTTGAAACATTTCATTCACTGGATAGTACATAAGTTTTCTCATTAATTAACATTTAAAAAAACAAGAAACAGGCATATTTTTTTAAAAAATACCTGATTCTTTTTTAGAGAATGATTTTTATTTTCTAGATTAGAATGCTGATGTAATTTCTTTTAATGCATGAAATGGTGCATTTTTTTTACCTAAAACTTCTTCAATTCTAATCAATTGATTATATTTTGCTGTTCTATCAGAACGACTCATTGAACCAGTTTTAATTTGTCCAGATGATGTTCCTACGGATAAATCAGCTATATATGCATCTTCAGTTTCACCGGATCGATGCGATATTATAACACTATAATTTGATTTTTTTGCCATATTTATTGCTTCAAGTGTTTCTGTTAATGTTCCAATTTGATTTAATTTAATTAAAATAGAATTTGCAATACCCTTTTTAATTCCTTTTTTTAAAATATTTTTATTAGTAACAAATAGATCATCTCCTACTAGTTGTATTTTTTTTCCTAATAGATTGGTTTGATATAAGAATCCATCCCAATCAGATTCATCTTGTCCATCTTCAATAGAAGAAATAGGATATTTATTGGATAATTTTTCTAAATAATGCGTGAATTCTTTTGAAGAAAAATTCTTTTTTTCTCCTCTTAGTTCATATGTTTTATTATTTTTATTATACAATTCAGATGCAGCACAATCTATTGCTAGTTGTATATCTGTTCCTATTTTATATTTAGTTTTTTGTATTGCATTTTGAATTAAATTTAAAGCTTCTTCATTAGATTTTAAATTAGGAGCATATCCTCCTTCATCTCCTACTGTTGTACTCATATTTTTTTCTTTTAGTAACAAACCTAACGCATGAAAAATTTCACATCCCATTCGTATAGCTTGTTTAATTGTTTTTGCACCTATTGGTTGAATCATAAATTCTTGAATATCAATGTTATTATTTGCATGTTTTCCACCATTAATAACATTAATCATCGGAAGAGGCATAGAAAAAATACCTGGAGTATTATTAATTTCTGCAATATGTTGATATAATGGCATACCTTTTGATAGAGCCGCTGCTTTAGCAACAGCTAAAGAAACAGATAAAATAGCATTGGCTCCTAATTTTGATTTGTTAATTGTACCATCTAAATCAATCATAGTATGGTCAATATCATGTTGATTTTTAGCATTTTTATTTTTTAAAATATTTGATATTTTTTCATTAACTAGTGTAACTGCTTTTTTAACTCCCATTCCAAAAAATCTATTTTTGTTTCTATCTCTTAGTTCTAAAGCTTCTAAAGAACCTGTTGAAGCTCCAGAAGGAGAAGAAGCTAAACCAACAAAACCTCCTTCTAAGTGTACTTCAGATTCTATAGTAGGATTGCCTCGTGAATCTATTATTTCACGAGCTATAACTTTTATAATTTTAGACATTTTTTACCTTAATATATTTAAAAATTTTATAATGAAGTTATTTTATATGTTGTTTTTTTATATTTTTTCGCCGATTTTATAAAATCTATAAATAGCGGATGTCCATCTCGTGGAGTGGAAGTAAACTCAGGATGAAATTGACATCCTAAAAACCATGGATGATTAGGTATTTCTATAATTTCTACCACATCATTTGTTTGAGAACGTCCTGTTACCTTTAATCCAGAAATTTCAATTTTTTTTAATAAAAAACTATTTACTTCATATCTATGTCTATGTCTTTCTATAATAGTATCTTTTTTGTATAATTTTCGAGACAAGCTATTTATACTTAATTTACATGGTTGACTTCCCAATCGCATAGTACCACCTAAATTAATACTGTCTTTTTTATTAAAATTGTTTTTATATATCTTTATATTCAAATCTTGAATCAAATCGATAATAGGATATTTACAATGAGGATCAAATTCTGTTGAATTTGCTTCTTTGATTCCTACAACATTTTGTGCAAATTCTATAATTGCTATTTGCATTCCTAAACAAATACCAAAATATGGAATATTATTCTCTCTTGCATATTTTATTGATAATAGCTTTCCTCTTATTCCCCGATCTCCGAAACCACCAGGTATTAAAATACCATCAAGATTCTTTAATAATTTAATATTATTAAGATCTATATTTTGAGAATCAATCAATTGTATATTGACTTTTATTTGATTTTTTAATCCAGCATGTTTAAGTGCTTCTATTACTGATTTATATGCATCGGGTAATTTTACATATTTTCCAATGATACCAATAATAATTGTGTCATGGGAATTGTTTTCTTCATAAATCACTTGTTCCCATTCTTTTAAATTAGCTTCTGGTACTTTTAACTTGAAATATTTACAAATATAATCGTCTAATTTTTGATTTTTTAGTAACTTTGGTATTTTGTATATAGAATTAACATCTTTTAAAGAGATTACAGCATTAACTGGAACATTGCAAAATAAAGCAATTTTTTTTCTTTCATTTATAGGAACTGTTTGTTCAGATCGACAAATGAGGATATCTGGTTGTATTCCTATTGAAAGTAATTCTTTTACAGAATGTTGAGTAGGTTTTGTTTTTATTTCACCTGCCGTAGTAATATATGGTACTAGCGTTAAATGTATATATATAACATTTTTACGACCTATATCTACCGCCATTTGACGAATTGCTTCTAAAAATGGAAGTGATTCAATATCTCCAACAGTACCACCAATTTCTACGATAACAATACTATTAGTTTTTGAACATAAAATAATTCTTTCTTTAATTGCATTAGTAATATGAGGAATTACTTGTATAGTAGCACCTAAATAATCACCTCTTCTTTCTTGTTGTAAAACTTGAGAGTAAATACTTCCTGTAGTAAAATTATTTAAATATGTCATTTTTGTATGAATAAAACGTTCATAGTGACCTAAATCTAAATCTGTTTCAGCACCATCTTCTGTGACGAATACCTCTCCATGTTGAGTAGGACTCATTGTGCCAGGATCTACATTGATATATGGATCTAATTTTATTATAGTTATTTTTAATTTTCGTGCTTTTAATATTGCCCCTAATGAAGCAGCTGCAATACCTTTTCCCAAAGATGATACGACTCCGCCAGTGATGAAAATATATTTTTTAGTCATTCTAAATATAAAATATTAGTTATATAAATGAGTGTTGAATTCAAAATCATAATTTTTTAGTGCAAAATATTTTATTACAAATTTGAACTGTAAAATACATTTCTTAAAAGATTTTTATTAAAACTGTTGATAATTTATATATGATTAAAATATTTAAACTAAATTAGTTTTTAATATTGATTTATATTTAATCTCTTCTATGAAAAGTATTGTCATATTTATTAAAAATCAATTTTATTATATACTCATACTAGTTTTTAATAGTATCTTTATTATTTTAATTTATTTTTCTGGATTCCATAAATCACGTAAACCAACAGTACGATTAAATACTAATTTATTTTTTTCAGAATCAATATTATCTAAGCAAAAATAACCAATTCTTTCAAATTGAAAAAATGTTTCTCCTATTTTTTTTATTATTTTCTTTCCTACTTTTTTTTCTATAAATCCCATTTTTATTATTAATGAATTTGGATTAATATACGAAATAAAATTTTTTTCTCTTTCCGGATTTTTTATATTGAATAAATGATTATAAATTCTAAATTCTGCTGGAAATACATTTTTTATGGAAATCCAGTGTATTACTGAAGGGTTTTTATTATTTTTTGATTTTTTTCCTAAAGTATTTATATCACAGTAACATGTAATTTGAATGATATTATCATATTTATCTTTTTCTATTTTTTCTGCTTTTATTACATAAGCATATCTTAAACGTATTTCTCCTCCAAGTTTTAATTTTTTATATTTTTTATTATATTTTTCTTTAAAATCTGATCTATCAATATATACTATATTAGTAAAAAGAATTTCATGAGTTCCTAGTTCTGGCTTTTTAGGATGATTAGGAACTGTAAATATTTCTCTATGATTTTCATCTAAATTATATAAAAATATTTTAATTGGTTCTAAAACGGCCATAGTGCGAATTGCTGTTTTATTTAATTCCTTTCTAATACAGTGTTCTAACATAGAAAATTCTATTAAACTATTTTGTTTAGTTATACCAATTTTTTCACAAAAACTTCTAATAGAAGATGGTGTGTATCCCTTTCTTTTTAAACCAGATAAAGTTGGTATACGAGGATCATCCCATCCTTTTATAACGTTTTTTTTAATTAATATTGATAATTTTCTTTTAGATAAAATACAAAATTCTAAGTTTAATCGAGAAAATTCATATTGTTTAGGATGCTTTTCTACACTAGTATTTTTTAAAATCCAATTATATAGAAATTTATTGTCTTGAAACTCTAATGTACATAATGAATGCGTAATTCCTTCAATAGAATCAGAAAGACAATGAGCAAAATCGTACATGGGATATATACACCATTCTTTTTTAGTTTGATGATGTTTAGTAAAAATTATTCTATATATAACTGGATCACGCATGATGATAAAAGGAGATTCCATATCAATTTTTGCACGCAAGCAGGCTTCTCCTTCAGAAAATTCTCCTTTTTTCATTTTTTGAAATAATTCTATATTTTCTTGAATGGTTCTATCTCTGTATGGACTATTTTTTCCTGGTTTTTTTAAAGTTCCTCTATACTCGCGTATTTGTTCTTTTGTTAATTGATCAACGTAAGCAAGACCTTTTTTGATTAATTCCTTTGCATACTTATATAATTTTGAAAAATATTCAGAAGAATAATGTATATTGTTATGCCATTTATAACCCAACCAGTTAATATCTTCTTGAATTGCATTAATATATTTGATATTTTCTTTTAATGGGTTTGTATCATCAAATCGAAGATTACATTTTCCATTATATATTTTTGCAAGCTCAAAATTTAAACATATTGATTTCGCATGACCAATATGAAGATATCCGTTTGGTTCAGGTGGAAACCGAGTGTGAAGTGATAATTTATCATCTTCTTTAAAGTCTTTATTTATAATTTGTCCAATAAAATTATTTTGATATTTTTTTGTTGTATTATTCATTTTATTCTCGCTAATTTTTATTTGTCTAAATATAAATTTATAGAAAATATTTTTGTTGATTATTCAATTGATATATTATAAAGTATAATAATCATTAGATAACTAAATATTTCATAGGCTACGTAGCTCAGTTGGTTAGAGCACAGCACTCATAACGCTGGGGTCATGGGTTCAAATCCCGTCGTAGCTACCATTTTTTTAGCGGGAGTGGCGAAATTGGTAGACGCACCAGATTTAGGTTCTGGCACCGAAAGGTTTGCGAGTTCAAATCTCGCCTCCCGTATATTTTAAAACATATAAATATTGGGGTATAGCCAAGAGGTTAAGGCACCGGTTTTTGATACCGGCATCCCTGGTTCGAATCCAGGTACCCCAGCCATTCTAAATATTATCTATTTTTAAACTCCTTTAAATAAACAATATTTTTTTAAAAATGTAAGTTTATAAGTTTATAATTTATAAATTGTGAATTTCTAATTAAATTATGCAAGATATTTTTTATTTTTTTAAAATAAGTTTTTTACATTATGAATTTAGTAGACAAATTAAAAAAAAAAGCAGCATGGGCTGCACTAGATTATATTCATCCTGGTGCTATTATTGGAGTTGGAACCGGGACGACTATTTTTTACTTTATTGAAGCATTGAGTACAATAAAAGATATAATATATGGAGCAGTATCTAGTTCTAATACTTCTACATCTTTGTTACAAAAACAAGGAATACAAGTTTTTAACTTAAAAAATTTTAATTCACTTACTATTTATTTTGATAGTGCTGATGAAATAAATCATCAGATGCAAATGATCAAGGGAGGAGGAGCGGCTTTAACTAGAGAAAAAATTATTGCTGCAATGTCAAAAAAATTTGTTTGTATCGTTGATAAATCAAAAATAGTGAATGTTCTTGGTAGATTCCCTTTGCCTATTGAAATTATTCCAATGGCTTTGTCGTACGTTTCTAAAGAAATAATAAAAATTGGAGGACAACCAAAATATCGAAAAAATATTATTACAGATAACGGTAATATTATAATAGATGTATATAATTTATGTATAAAAGATCCTATATCTATGGAAAAAAAAATTAATTCGTTACCTGGCGTTGTGACAGTAGGTTTATTTGCTAAAAGACGTGCTGATATTGCCTTGATTGGGACAAAAAGTGGAATTAAAGTAATTAGAAAAATGAAGTAAAATAATGTAACTATGTCAAAAAAATTTTTTAAAAATAGAAATGATATTCGTATGTATATACGAGTTATACGAAAATCTTTAAGTTTCAAAGAACAATATAATGCATCCATTCAAATTACAAAACTTGCATATACCTGTAAATTTATTTATAATTCTAAGAATATTGCTTTATTTTTACCATTTGATGGTGAAATAAATACATATCCTTTAATATTAAAATTATGGTTAAATAAAAAGAAAGTTTTTGTTCCTATAATACATCCTTATAAAAGAAAATTATTCTTCGCTCCTTTTTATTACAATTCTATTTTATATTATAATAAATATAATATATTAGAACCTTTTTTTAATGTTAAAGATATTATTTCAATATATTATCTAGATACAATAATTGTACCATTAGTAGCTTTTGATAAAACAGGCATGAGATTAGGAATGGGTGGAGGATTTTATGATACTTGTTTAAGAGACTGGAAAAATAATTTTTTTCCAGTAGGGTTTTCTTATGATTTTCAATTGATATCAACTATACCTAGAAAACCCTGGGACGTTTCTTTACCTATCATTTTAACTCCTAATAAAATATGGTATTTTTAAACAAATTTTAAATATCAGAATTAATGAAAGATTAGAGTATATTTTTTTTACATCATAAAATCACCAAACTTTATTTGTATTGCACTAATTGCTGCAATTGCAGCGGTTTCTGTTTTTAATATTCTAGGACCTAGTTTTATTGCAGTAAATCCGTATTCAACAATTTTTTTAATTTCATATTTTGAAAAACCACCTTCAGGACCAATAATTATTCGAATATATTTTTTAGATTGAGTTAATTGATTAATTGTTGTATAAGATGTTGGATGAAAAATAATTTTCATATCGTTTTTTTTATTTTTTTGGCACCATGAAAAAATATTTTCAGGAGTTTTTATTTTGGGAATAATATTACGATTACACTGTTGACATGTAGATATGATTATTTTGTTCCAACGCTGTATTTTATGAGATGTATTAAAAAACTTTTTCTGAATATTACAATATTCAGAAAATAAAGGAGTAATTTTATTAACACCCATTTGAATTGATTTTTCTATAATAGAATCAATTTTATCATGTTTGGAAATTACTTGTCCTAAATGAATATTAACTGGAGATTCAGTTTTTTTAAGTTGATTTTTAAAAATCTTAATTTGAATTTTTTCAATAGAAATAAATATTATTTTAGCTAAAAAAATATTATTAGTACCATTAAAAATTTCTATTACATCTTGATGTTTCATTCTTAATACATTTTTGATATAGTGTATATTATCTCTTGATAAAGAATAAATGTGATTTACATCTAAATTTTCTTTTATATAAATACGTGGAATATTATTTTTCATGATATTTAATACTATTATTTTTTAAGGATACATTTTTTATAAACATAATTATTATGATAGCCTTGTTTTTGAAATATTAATTTTTCTCTTTTACACTCCCATGTTGTTACAGGGAAATTTTTATCCCATTTTTTAAATAAATTTTTTTGTTTTTTAGATAAAGTAATTTTATATTTTTCACTCATATAAAAATAAGTTCTAGCTATTGCACCTCGAGCTCTTTCAGGTGGTTCAACTGTTTTTGTTTTAAAATCTATTTTCATTTTACACTTTCCATAATATTTTGGAATTGAGTTTTTTAGTTCATCATACATAAAATTGGAACGATCTGCATTTATTTCTCCAATCGCTGGTTGTAAATTATATAAATCAGATTCAATATATCGATATTTTTGATCATTTTTACATTTTTTACGACCTCCTTTTTTCCAACATGTTTTTTGATGTCCAAATTGCCATGCTGGTACTACATGTTCCCATTCAATTCGCATTGCTCGATTTTTATTTTTTCGGATTTTATATCCACAAGATGATAGAATAGGAATTCCTTTTTTTTGTTTCCAAATAATTTTACATCCACAGTAAAATGAACCCGGTGCATTTTGATGGATTTTAATTGCGTTGAGTTTTGCTTTATAAAAATTTTTGATATTTTTTTGTTTACTATTATTAAATTTTATTGAAAACAAAAAAAAAACATACTGATTAAAATCATTACTTTTTTTATCATTTTTTTATCTTTATTATTTTTTATATGATATGTTCTTAATAAGAAAATATATTTTTTATTTTTTTATTTATATAATTATATAATATATTTTTTATTTCTTAGCAATAAATATCAATATATTCTTTTAAATAAATTTTTAAAAAATAAAAATTAATTAAAATAAAAAATAAATATAATTAAATTTAATATAGTTTATATTTATCATTATATTTTTACATATTTTTCTGAGTTTAAAAAAATAATTATTACAATAATAAGGAAGCTTAAAATGAATGAATATCTTTTTACTTCTGAATCTGTTTCAGAAGGTCATCCAGACAAAATTGCTGATCAAATTTCTGATGCTTTACTTGATGAAATACTTAAACAAGATAAAAAAGCACGTGTTGCTTGTGAAACATACGTTAAAACAGGAATGGTTATAATTGGAGGAGAGATTACAACCACTGCATGGGTTGATGTAGAAGAAATTACTCGTAATACTATTAAAAATATTGGTTATATTGATTCTGATACAGGATTTAATGCTAATTCTTGTGCAGTATTAAGTACGATTGGAAAACAATCATTAGACATAAATAGAGGTGTAGATCGGATTAATCCATTAGATCAAGGAGCTGGAGATCAAGGTATTATATTTGGTTATGCTACCAACGAAACCGAGGTTTTAATGCCGGCACCTATTACTTATGCTCATCTTTTAATGAAAAAACAATCTGAATTAAGAAAAAACAAAATTTTACCTTGGTTAAAACCTGACGCTAAAAGTCAAGTAACATTTAAATATAATAATGGAAATATTCTAGGAATAGATACTGTAGTTTTCTCTACTCAGCATTTAGAAAATATTTCTCAAAATATTTTAAAGGATGCTATCATGGATGAAATAATAAAACCGGTATTACCAAAAAGATGGTTAACAAAAAACACTAAATTCTTTATTAATCCTACAGGTAGATTTGTTATAGGCGGTCCAGTAGCTGACTGTGGTTTAACAGGTCGTAAAATTATTGTTGATACATATGGTGGTATGTCTAGACATGGAGGAGGTGCTTTTTCTGGAAAAGATCCTTCAAAAGTAGATAGATCTGCTGCGTATGCAGCTAGATATGTAGCTAAAAACATTGTCGCAGCAGGTTTAGCTGATCGATGTGAAATTCAACTTTCATATGCTATTGGTGTAGCAGAACCTATTTCTATTATGATAGATACTTTTGGAACAGGAAAAATAAGCAATCAATCTTTAATTTCGTTAGTTCGTAATATTTTTGATTTACGTCCATATGGACTAATTAAAATGCTTAATCTTCTACAACCTATTTATCTCAAAACTGCAGTTTATGGTCATTTTGGAAGAGAAGGTTTTCCATGGGAAAAAATTGATAAGGTAAATGCATTATCTAGTTAGTGTGATTAAATATATTTTGATATTAAAAATTAAATATATTATTCTTTTAAGCATTAAACAGAATATGTGACGTAAAAAAACGGATTAATATTATTATCCTGTCCCATATTTTTGATGAGCATGATCTTTTTTATTTTTTTATATAATCTTCAAAAGATAATATATCTTCTTGTTCGATATTTTTTTGTTTTTGATGTGAATTTTTTACTTCTTCTTCTAAAAATTTTTTATAAAAGATTCGATCAGATC
Source organism: Buchnera aphidicola (Lipaphis pseudobrassicae) (assembly GCF_005081185.1). Taxonomy (GTDB): domain Bacteria; phylum Pseudomonadota; class Gammaproteobacteria; order Enterobacterales; family Enterobacteriaceae; genus Buchnera; species Buchnera aphidicola_AD. The sequence continues at coordinate 446,076 of NZ_CP034870.1, read as the reverse complement.
TTTCTATAAAAATTTTATGATATTTGTTTGATAATTCTAATCCAGTTTTTTTCGCACCGGTTTGAATAAAACGTTTTAAACATTGAGCTGAATAAGTTAATTCTGGATTTTTGAAAAATGAAATTATTTTTTTGCATGCTTTTTGGTATAAAAAATTATTTTCACTATTATCGAGTATATATGCTATTTTATTTAAATCTTTGAATATAGTTTCACCTATTTCAACTAGTGTTTTTTTTTCATTTTTTTGATTAATATAAATTTTTTGATTAGGCTTTCTTCCTTCAAAAATTATTTTCTCCCAATTTTTAGTTGTAAATAAAAAATCTGATTTATTCATCTTAGGTGCATCAATTAAAGCACACCAAATTAAAAATAAATCTAGTAATAATATTTGATTTTTATTTATTCCTATAGGAGAAAAAGGATTAATATCTAATGATCTTATTTCTACATATTCAATTCCTCTTGAATTTAGAGCTTCTATAAGTGTTTCACCATTACGTGTTGTTCTTTTAGGTCTTATTTGTGTATAAAGCTCATTTTCTAATTGTAAAATATTAGTGTTTAGCTGTTGAAAATTACCGTTTTTATCTTTTAATCCTATATCTACAAATTTTTTGTATGGTGTTGTTAAAGCTTTTTTTAGAGACTTGAGATATGAATTTAAATCATTAAACATGATGTTTAAATCTATTATTTTTGTACTAGTATATCCAATATCACTAATTCTCAGTGAGGTAGACCATGGTAAGTAAAATATATTTTCTTTATTTTTCTTAAATTGATATTTTTTTTTTGTATTTTGTAAAAAATGTGATGGTATGGCTGGGGATGATCCAAATAAATAAGGAATAATCCAACCGAATCGATAATAATTTCTAATCAAATTTAAATACCCTGATGAAACAACATCTTTTTGATTTTGTTCTTTAGAGTGCATCCAAAAATTCAACGGCAATGAAAAATTATAATGTACACCTGAAATAGTATTTATGAGATTACCATATCGATTTTTTAGACCTATTCGGTAAATATTTTTTTTTCTTCCAAGATTAGAAATTCCGTATTGAGCAATTTTAATATTTGTATCGTTATCATAACAATATGGCATGCTAAAAGGCCATATTCTTTCATTTTGTATTTTTAATGCGACAAAGGAATGAAGGTCTTTTAAAAAAGATATTAGATAATTTATGTTATTACTAGTTGGAGTAACAAATTCTAACAGATTTTCTGCAAAATCAGTAGTAATCCATTTATGTGTTAAAGGCGATCCAATTGATTTAGGATGCAAAGATTCAGAAAATTTTCCATTTTTTTTAATTCTTAAAGTTTCACGCTCAATTCCTCGAAAAATACCTTTTAAAATTCCTGGGTTTTTTTTTAACCAGGTAAGTTTTTTCGAGATATCTTGTATCAATTTATACTCCTGATTTAAATATTTAATTAATTATATGAAGATTTTAAAAATTATATTCTAGATAAGACATGTATTTTAAATTTTTTTATATATCAGAGATTTTAGATGTTTTATTTTTGCATCCGGAAGGATTCGAACCTCCGACCGCTCGGTTCGTAGCCGAGTACTCTATCCAACTGAGCTACGGATGCAAAAAATATGATGAATTTTATGAATTAAAAATTAATTACAAAATATCGGTGAGAGAGGGATTCGAACCCTCGATGCAAAATTTTTTACATACTCCCTTAGCAGGGGAGCGCCTTTAACCTCTCGGCCATCTCACCTAACTTTACTTTTTATATTTATTATTTTACTTTTTTTTGAATATAAGTCAAACATATTTTGCTAATTTCACATTGATATAAAATATAAAAAATGTGCATCTTACTTCAAAAGTAGTAAGATGCAGTATAAATTAACATTTTTTTTGTTGTTTTTTTTCAGTTTGAATACGTTGGTATATTTCTTCGCGATGTACGGAAACTTCTTTAGGGGCATTTACACCAATGCGAACTTGGTTACCTTTAACTCCTAGTACTGTTACAGTTATTTCATCTCCAATTATTAATGTTTCGCCAACTCGACGAGTGAGAATCAGCATTATTGTGCTCCTTAAAATATTTTAAAAGAGTGCGACTTTTCCACTCCATGGTGTTATGAATAATATAGGGTTAAAAGTAGACCAAAAATCTTGTAATCTATTACATTTAATATAAATATATTTGAATTAATAAATTGTATATTTTAAAAAATATTTTTGATCTGAGATAAATTTATTTAATCAAAAAATTAAAAAAATTTTTATTCTTTTTTGTTTTTTAATTGAGTATTAATCCATAATTGAATATGATTCAAAATCATAGGTAGTTGTTTTGTATTGATACCTCCTCCTTCAGCAATTTCTTTTTTCCCTCCACCGTTTCCATGTATTTTTTTCATAATTATATTCATAATACTTATTGCTGTTACATCATTAGTTAAATTTTCTGTAACTCCTATAATTATAGTAAAACGATTTTTAACAATATTTATTAAAATAACAATGGTTTTTTTTAATTCTTTTTTTAATTTGTCAACTATTATTCTTAATAGTTTATGTTCATAATTGTAAAAAATATTTGATATAAATTTTATTCCTTTTATATCATTAGCATGTTTAATTAATGTTTTTACATAATCTAAACTTTCTTGTTGTTGAAAATTAATTATTTTTTTTTCCAATTCTTTTGTTTGTTTTATTATTTGATGTATTTTTTCTTTTATATGATATTGATTACAATTTAATATAAGTGATATATCTTTTATATTATTATCTTTTTCATGTAAATAATCTATTGCTTTTTGTCCAGTTTTAGCTTCAATTCTTTTAATTCCTGATGAGATACTTGATTGGGAAGTAATTTTGAATAATCCAATATCTCCAGTTCTTTTTGTATGTGTTCCTCCACAAAGTTCTATAGAAAAATCATTGTTGATAAATACAACACGAACAATTGAATCATATTTATTTTCAAATAAACACATAGCATTCTTTTTTTTTGCTTCTTCTAAAGTTAACTTCTTAGTTTTAATTAGAATATTATCACGAATTTTCATATTAATAATATGTTCAATTTCTTGTATTTCAGATAGTTTTATAGGTTTAGAATAAGAAAAATCAAATCTTAAATATGTACTATTAACTAAAGAACCTTTTTGATGTACATTTTTACCAAATATTTTTCGTAATGTAGCGTGTAGTAAATGTGTAGCTGAATGATTTAGTTGAATAGAATGTCTATAATTTTTATCAATTTTAGTATATACATTATCATTGATTTGCATTTTTCCTAAAATAATTTTTCCAATATGTCCTATTGTATTGCCGTACTTTTTTGTATCTTCTACTATAAAACGTGAATTTTTATGATATAGTTCACCTATATCACCAACTTGTCCACCTGATTCTCCATAAAATGTTGTTGTATCAAGAAAAATGATTCCAGTTTCATTTATTAAAATTTCTTGAACAGCTTGATTTTTTACAAAAATGTGTTTTATTACAGATGCTGTTTTATGTTTTTTATATCCTTCAAATAAACATGTATCATTTATAATCACCGTATTACTATAATCTTTATGAAATTTATTTTTTATGTTAGATTGTTTTTTTTGTTTTTCTTTCAATAATTTGTAATTAATATAATCTATTTTTATATTTCTTTCACGACATATGTCAGCTGTTAAATCAATTGGAAATCCAAACGTATCATAAAGATAAAAAGCAGTTTCTCCTGATAATATTGTATTTTTTGTTTTCTTTAGTTCATGATTTAATATTTTTAAACCTTTATCAAGAGTTTGGTAAAATTGTATTTCTTCTGTTTTTAATATCTCTTCTATTTGTTCTTTTTTTTCTTTTAATATATTCGCACTAGTACCCATGACTTGTATTAAAACATCAACTAGCTTATAAAAAAATCTTTTTTTGATTCCAATTTTATGTCCATGTCTTAATGCTCTTCTAATAATTCTTCTTAAAACATAACCTCGATTTTCATTTGATGGTATAATATCTTCTGCAATGATGTAGGCACATGATCTAATATGATCAGCTATAATTTTTAAAGAAATATTATTTAAATCTTTTACACAACTAAATAAAGCAACTTTTTTAATTAATTCTTGAAATATATCGATATCATAATTAGAATTTACGTTTTGCAAAACAGCAGATATTCTTTCTAGACCCATTCCTGTATCTATAGACTTGTTTGGTAAAGAAACAATTTTTGTTTTAGAAATTCGATTAAATTCTATAAAAACAATATTCCAGATTTCAATAAAACGATCATTTTTATTTTCTAAAAATTCTACTGAATTTGTTATAGGTTTATCACCATAATCATAAAAAATTTCCGTAGATGGTCCACATGGACCAGTATCACTCATTTGCCAGAAATTATCTGAATTATATTTAGATTGATTTTTATCACCTATTTTTATAATTCGTTCAGTAGGTATTTGAATGATATTTGCCCATATTTCATATGTCTCATAATCATCTTTATATACTGAAATCCATAATTTATTTTTAGGTATATTAAACCAATTTTTTGATGTTAATAATTCCCAAGCATATTCGATTGCTTCTTTTTTAAAATAATCAGAAAAACTAAAATTTCCAAGCATCTCAAAAAATGTATGATGTTTAGAAGTATATCCTACATTGTCTAAATCGTTATGTTTACCGCCAGTTCTTAAGCAATGTTGAGCTGTTGCTATTCGAGGATAGCAAATTTTTTTTTGACCTAAAAAAAACTCTTTAAACTGATTCATACCTGCATTAGTAAATAATAAAGTAGAATCATTATGTGGTATTAATGAACTACTAGGAAGAATAACGTGTCCTTTTCTTTCAAAAAAATTTAAAAATTTTTGACGTATTTCGTTAGTTGTTTTATTCATAATTATTCTTTTTTTACTTTAAAAAAAAATGTTAGCTTATAATTAAATATTTTTTAAAAGTGTGAATTGATTTTTTAAGCAGTGTTTAAGGATATTATTTTTGATATTTTTTTTGCAGTGTCAAAAATGTTTAAAGCAAAAAAAGATTTTTGCATATATATAAGTGTTTTTCTTGCGGCTAGTGTATCTGGATATTTTTGAATGATTTCTTCTCCTCTATTTATTACAGCTATATATTGATGACATGAAAAATAAAACTTTAAAATTGCAAAATCATGTTCTGATAAACGACGTTTTATATAGATCATGTGCTTTTTGGCGTTAATAATATATGGACTTTTAGGAAAATAATATATCAAACTTTTTAATTGAAAAAATGCGTTAATCGCATGAATTGGATCACTTTTGCAATATTCAATAGGAAAGAATTTAAAAAATGTATTTTTATCCATAGCTAAACTAATTAAAGATTGTATATATAATATATAATCCATGTTTATATGGTTTGGATGATAGTGTATAAATTCCTGTATATTTTTTTGAGCCATATTAAAATTAAAATTTTTATAATATGCATAAATTAGATTAATTTGAATCTTATCACTATTAAAATTAGTAATATTATCATTTTTAATTGTTTCTAATATTTTTATTGCTTCATCAAATTTGTTTTCTTTGAGTTTTTGTCTTGATTTTTCATAAAGTATATGTGTTCTTATAAAGAAATAATTATTTGAAGATTTACAGTGTACTGTTAAGTTTAAACATATAATTATAAAAATAAATATAATTTTGTATTTTTTTTTCATAGGGATCTATTTGTTTTAAATTAATAAAATTTTTTTATTAAAAGTATTTATAATATAGTATTATCATAGAATAGCATTTTTTATAGTATTTATAGATTAAGTTTTTTATATATAAAAATATTTATTTATAGCAAGGATAATTTTTTTGAAAAAAATAGAATTAAAAGCAGTTGTATCTTGTATTTCCTTGACAGGAAAAAGATTAGATCAAGTGTTATCTAAATTATTTAAAGAATATTCTCGTTCTTATTTAAAGAAATTAATTCTTATTAATCAAGTATTTGTCAACAATAGTATAGTAAATCAACCTGATAAAAAAATATTAGGAGGTGAGATGATTGCTATACATGTTTCTTTAGAAAATATTGAATCGAATCTTCCAGAAAGAATTCATTTAAATGTTGTATATGAAGATAATGAAATACTAGTAATCAATAAACCTCCTGGTTTAGTTGTTCATCCAGGTGCTGGTAATAAAAACGGTACTATTGTTAATGCATTATTATATCATTATAAAAATGTTGAATATTTACCTCGAGCAGGAATTGTCCATCGTTTAGATAAAGACACTAGTGGATTAATGGTCATTGCAAAGACTTTTTATGCTTATAATTATCTATTAAAATTATTAAAAAAACGAGAAGTGTCTAGAGAATATCAAGGTATTGTTAGAGGCAATATGATTTCAGGTGGAACTATAAATATGCCTATAATGCGTCATAATAAAAAAAGAAAATGTATGATAGTACATTGTTTAGGAAAAAAATCGATTACACATTATAAAATAATTCGTCATTTTAAGTTTCATACACATATCTCAATAAGATTAGAGACAGGAAGAACACATCAAATTCGTGTCCATATGTTACATATTGGATATCCGTTGGTGGGAGATCCTATTTATAGTGGAGTGAATCGTTTTACAAATCATAAAAAATACAAAAATTCCAACAATAAGAAAGTATATTACTTTTCTCGTCAAGCACTACATGCGAGTCATCTTTCATTCTATCATCCTACTAATCGAAATTTAATGTCTTGGACAATACCTCTTCCTGAAGATATGAAAAATCTTATTTTACATTTGTAAAAATGTAATAATATAAAAAACTATTTTTTTTATAGTGTTTATTTTTAATAAAATGTATTATTTATTTTTATTTAAAACGTTAAAAAAATATTTTGTAAAATTTGTATAAGATTTATTGATTACTTATCTTGCATGTTTATTTTTTAATTTTATAAAAACATATACATTGTAAAAAATAAGGAGTTGACAATATTATGTTAGAAGATCCTATAAAAACAGATTTTTTAGTCATATCTACTAAAAATTCTCAAGACCAAGTTGTCAAAAAACCTTTTCGTACATTAGTGAAAAAATCTTTAAAATATTATTTATTAAATTTAAATGGAAAATGTGTAAATAATTTATATGAATTGATGTTAGCAGAATTAGAACAACCTTTATTAGATATAGTTATGCAGCATACTAGAGGAAATCAAACACGTGCAGCATTAATGATGGGAATTAATCGTAGCACGTTACGGAAAAAATTAAAAAAATATGGGATGAATTAATTATTTTTAAATGTTGTATTCGCTGCACTTTCTATTTTTATACAGAATTAATTTCTTAATAAGAGAGTGCAAAATATTTTATATTTTTAAGTTTAAATGTAAAAAATTTATTATTTTTTATTTTTTATTAATCTATTATATATTGTTTTTAATGCCCAAGTATAACCATCAATACCTAGTCCACTTATAACACCTTGAGAAATATCGGACAACCATGAATGAGAACGAAAATCTTCTCTAGAATAAATATTTGAAATATGCACTTCAATGAAAGGAATATTAACTCCAATTAATGCATCTCTAATTGCTATACTTGTATGTGTAAAAGCTGCTGGATTGATAATAATATAGTCAATTGTATTTTTTGACGAATGAATTTTATCAATTAGAATAGATTCTGCATTAGATTGTATGTGTTTTAAAACAATATTAAGTTTTTTAGATTCTATTTCTAATTTTTCTAACAAATCAGATAAACTTAAACTACCATAAATTTCAATTTCTCTAGTTCCTAAAAGATTTAAATTAGGTCCATTTATTACTAGTACATTTATTGTTTTTTTCATTATTTTATATCCAACCAAAATGAGATGTATTTTAAATTTTAAAAAAATAATTTTTGGAAAAATTATATTTATATTTCATATTTTATATTTTATATTTTATAATAAGTTTTTACAAGAATATTATAAATTTAAGTAGGTTGGAATGACATTTGAATTAGTTACTGAATCTCTATTAACTCGAAATAAAATCAATCATCAAGATCTTTTTGTTGCGTTAGAAGAATTATCCAATCGTAAAATAGATTATGGTGATCTTTATTTTCAATCTCATCTTTATGAATCTTGGTTTTTAGAGAATGGAATTATAAAAGAAGGAAACTATCATTCAGATCAAGGGGTGGGAGTAAGAGCTATTCAAGGAGAAACTACAGGATTTGCATATGCAGATCAAATATCAATAGACTCTTTAAGAAAAAGTACTAATATGGCTAATAGTATTATTTTTTCTAAAGGAAAAGGAAAAATAAAAACATTATCAAAAAAAAAGATAATACCATTTTATAGTAAAATTAATCCATTAACAACATTCTCTACTATAGAAAAAAATGATTTACTTTATAGAGCAAATCATATAGCTCGTAGTATTGATAATCGTGTTGTAGAAGTAAATGTTACTTTAACAGGTTCATATGAACAAGTTTTAATTGCATCAACTGATGGAAATTTAGCTTCTGATATAAGACCCTTAGTATATTGTTCTATTACTGTTTTAGTTGAAGATCATGGAAAAAGAGAGCATGGTAGAAGTGGAGGAAGTAGTCGTACTGACTATAATTTTTTTTTAAAAAAAGATGATATATCAAATGAAGTTAGAATTGATTATTGGTCTAAGGAAGCAGTTCGTATAGCTTTATTAAATTTATCTTCGAAAGAAGCACCATCAGGAATGTTTCCTGTAGTATTAGGATCCGGTTGGCCAGGAGTATTATTACATGAAGCAGTAGGACATGGTTTAGAAGGAGATTTTAATAGAAGAAGAACCTCAATTTTTACTGATATGATTGGAAAAAAAGTTGCTTCAGAATTATGTACAGTTATTGATGACGGAACAATATATGATCAACGTGGTTCATTAAGTATTGATGACGAGGGTACTCCAGGTCAATACAATGTTTTAATAGAAAAGGGAATATTAAAAAAATATATGCAAGATAAGCTTAATGCACGTTTAATGGGTACTAAATCTACTGGAAATGGTCGTCGTGAATCTTATTCTTGTTTACCTATGCCTCGTATGACGAACACTTATATGCTGTCTGGAAAATCAAAAACAGAAGATATAATTAAAAGTGTTGATTATGGAGTATACGCAGTCAATTTTTCTGGAGGTCAAGTTGACATTACTTCAGGAAAATTTGTTTTTTCTACCTCAGAAGCTTATTTAATAAAAAAAGGAAAAATTTCTACACCGATTAAAAATACAACTTTAATAGGATCAGGTATAGAAGTAATGCAAAAAGTATCAATGGTTGGAGATGATTTAAAAATGGATAACGGAATGGGTTTTTGTGGAAAAGATGGACAAAATATTCCAGTTGGAATTGGTCAACCATCTATTAAATTAGATAGCCTAACAATAGGTGGAACAAATTAACTTCTCAATTACAAGTTAGCTTACAATTTATAGAATTTTGAAAAAATAATGCAGTCAAGAAGCATATCGTGACTGCATATATACTATTAATATTTTTTACTTGATTCTCTCTCTGATACGAGCAGCTTTTCCAGTTCTATTTCTTAAGTAATATAGTTTTGCTTTTCTTACTAAACCTTTTCTTTTTACAAGAATTTCATCTATGCTATGAGAATGTGTTTGAAAAACACGTTCAATACCCTCTCCATTAGATATTTTACGTACAGTAAAAGATGAATTTAAATAACGATGTTTGATTGCTATAACAATTCCTTCAAATGATTGCAAACGTTTTTTGGAAGCTTCAATAACCCATACTTTAACTTCTACAGTATCACCAGGCCTAAAAATAGGTATATTATTTTTTATTTGTTTCTTTTCGATTTCACGAATAATATTTGTCATATATGTTCCTTTAAATTAGATGAATAAAGAAATAAACCATAGTAGTTTTATTTATCATATTTTTTTTTATATTCATCTAATAATGTTTTTTCTTCTTTTGTTAGTACTCTTTTTAGAAGATCAGGACGATTTATCAATGTTTTATATAATGATTGTTGTAACCGCCAAAAATGAATTTTTTTATGATTTCCAGATAATAATATTTCAGGAACTGATATATTGTTTATTCTTTTGGGTCTGGTATAATTAGGATAATCAAGTAAATTTTTAGAAAATGTTTCTTCTTTTATTGATGCTTTTTTTTTAATAACTCCTGGAATTAATCGAGCAATAGAATCAATCATAATCATCGCAGCTAATTCACCACCAGTAAGTATATAATCACCAATAGACCATTCTTCGTTTACATAATAATCAATAATTCTTTGATCTATTCCTTCATATCTACCACATATAAAAATAATTTTTTTTTTATCGATTAATTTTGATATATTACTCTGTTGAAATACTGTTCCTTGAGGAGATAAATAAATAATCGTTGCATTTTTCAATATAGACTTTGCATATTGAATGGATAAATATAGTGGCTCAAAACACATTAGCATACCTGGTCCTCCTCCATAAGGACGATCATCTATAGATTTATATTTATTTTTAGAAAAGTTTCTTGGATTAATAAAATCAATATTAATAATATTGTTACAAATTGCTTTTTTAGTTATTCCATAATCAGTAATTGCACGAAACATTTCTGGAAAAATTGTAATGATTTGAAACCATATTAATGCATTATCGTTGATTTTTTTCATTTATGTTGTTCTAATTAAATTCCATTCGACTATTATAATGTTGTTATTAATGTCTATTTTTTTTATTATTTTGTCATAAATAAAAGGTATTAGAATGTTTTTTTTATAGTTTTTTAATTCATTTTTAATTATCAAAATATCATTGCTTTTTGTTCTAATTAAATCAATTACTTTTCCTAAATATATTTTATTGATATTAAATACTTTGAGCTGAATAATTTGAAACCAGTAATATTCATTTTTTTTTAATATAGGTAATTGATGACTATTAATGATAATATCTGAATTAGTCATTTGCATTACTTCTGATCGATCAAAAACTCCCTTGATATGTATTATAAAATTTTTTTTATATTTTTTCCAATTATCAAGATGAATTTTCGTCCATGTTTCTTCTTTTAAAAAAAAACATGGAAAATAATTAAAAATTTTTTCTTGTTTTTCTAAAAAAGAAAAAATATTTATCCAACCTAGTATGCCGTAAGGTTTTCCTACTTTTCCTATTAATATTGGATTAATTAGTGGGTTTAACTTAGTTTTTATAATATTATTTTTTTTCATTGAATAATTTAATTATTTTTTTAGTTCTTTCTGACATTTGTGCACCTTGATTTTTCCAATAATTTAGACGATCTAAATTTAATTGAATTTTTTTAGATTTAATTTTTGCAATAGGGTCAAAATAACCAATACGTTCGATAAAACGACCGTCTCTAGAAAAGCGGCTATCAGCTACTACCATCTTATAAAAAGGACGTTTTTTTGTCCCATATCGAGATAAACGAATTTTTACCATTTTTGTTCTTCTTTAAAGTAAGTTATATTAAAATATTAATATTTTTAAATAAAAA
>NZ_CP034870.1:398399-434426 GCF_005081185.1 Buchnera aphidicola (Lipaphis pseudobrassicae) | reverse complement strand
AACATATTTTTTATTCCTCTCATTACTTTTGCTATTCCACTGGTTTTTATTTTTTTCATAATTCTTTTTACATCATCAAAGTTTTTTAATAATTTATTCACATCTTGTATAGTTGTTCCTGATCCTAAAGCTATTCTTCGTTTCCTTGATCCTTTTATAATTATTGGTTTTATTCTTTCTTTAGGTGTCATTGAATATATAATGGCTTCTATTTTATTTAATGTATTCTTATCTGTTTTAAATGATGATATTTTATTAAATAATTGATTGTTTATAGATAATTTATCAATGAAATAATTTATTCCACCTATTTTTTTCATTTGTTTAATTTGTATTAAAAAATCATTTAAATTAAAATCATGACCTTTTTTTAGTTTTTTTGTAAGTTTTGTAACTTGTAGTTGATCTACTTTTTTTTCGATATCTTTAATAATAGATACGACATCATTCATACCTAAAATTCTTTCGGCCATTTTTTCAGGGTAAAAGGCATTTAATTCATTAATTTTTTCTCCTGTTCCTATAAATTTAATAGGTTTTTCAGTTATATAACGCATAGATAAAGCAATTCCATTTCTAGAATCACCATCTGTTTTGGTCAATATTATACCAGATATAAGTAATTTATTATTAAATATTTTTGCCATATTTATTGCATCTTGTCCCATCATTGAATCTACTACTAGTAATGTTTCAATAGGTTTTGATGCAATTTGTATTTGATAAATTTCATCCATCATTTTTTCATCGATATGCAATCTTCCTGCTGTATCAATTAACAAAATATCATATAATTTTAATGTAGAATATTTGATTGCTTCTGTTGTAATTTCTATCGGTGTTTGATTTTTACTAGATGGAAAAAAATCTACTTCGATTTGCTGAGACAAAACTTGAAGTTGTTTTATAGCTGCTGCACGATAAATATCAGTGGAAACAATTAATATTTTCTTTTTATGTTTATCTTTAATCCATTTAGCTAATTTTGCTAAACTAGTAGTTTTTCCAGCTCCTTGCAAACCTACTACTAGTAGTACTGCTGGTGGTTTGACAGATAAATTCAATGTGTTATCTTTGTCTCCCATCGAAAATATTAATTCATTTTTGACTATTTTTATAAATTCTTGTCCAGGTGTTAAACTATTATTAATCTTATGACCAATAGATTTTTTTTTAACATTTTCTATGAATTGTTTGATAACTGATAGGGTTACGTCTGCTTCTAATAATGCTTTTCTTACTTCCCGTATAGTATTTTTAATATTGTCTTCTGTAAGTCTTCCTTTATTAACAATTTTACGTAAAGTTTGTGAAAGACGTTGAGTTAAGTTATTAAACATTATTTATTACTCACATTAAAATTTCTGAATATATATTTTAATTAAAATAAAAATAATCTTTTTTAAAATTATATTTAATTTTCTAAAAAAATTGTTTTTAGTATTTATAGATATTTTTTTAAAAAATAATTATATATATTTTGAATATTTTTTACTTAATGATTTTACGGTACTATTGGAGTAATATTTGCACAAGGATAACATCCTAGAATTTTTATAAATTTAGTAATTTTTCCCATTTTTTTAATTACAGATTGTATTATATGTGATGATAAATTTGCTTGAATGTCAATATAAAATATTTCCTCCCATGGATTTTTGTACATTGTATGGGAAGTAATTTTTTCGATAATTATTTTATTTTCTTGTAATATTAACAATACTTTAGTAAATGCTCCTGATTCTTTTCCTGTGCTAAATATTAAAGTAGTCTTAGATAGTATTTTTATAGATACTTCAACAGGGTTTTTTTGTAATAAAATGAATCTTGTAATATTTTTTTGTTTATTTGCTAAATTTTTAGATAAAATATTTAATCCATAAATTGTACTGCCTATCTCACTTCCTAATGCTACTTTAGTTATATCATTATATTGAGTAACTTTTTTCATTGCATCTGCTGTGCTTTTTGTATATCTTATTTTCCATTTTGGAAATTGTTTAATAAATTTACTACATTGTTGAAATGGTTGTGGATGACTATATATTGTTTTAATTGTATTTAATGAAATTTTTTTTATTCCAAGTAAACAATGATTGATTAATATGTAAATTTCTCCAACAATAAACAAATTGGTTTTTTTTAATAAATGAAAAACTTCATTAATATAACCAGAACAAGTATTTTCTATTGGTAGAACAGCATAATTAGACTGATTTTTTTCTACTGAAATTATAACATCTTCAAAAGTTGAACATTCTTTTATTACACATGTTTGAAAATTTTGATGTGCATATTCACAAGCAGCAATATGAGAATAAGAACCTTTAGGACCTAAAAAAGAAAAACTTGAAATATTTAATTTTTGATGATCACTAAATTTATTTATTATTTTTTTCTGAATAGATACAGATTCTTCTATTATTATATGAAATAATTGAGTAATATACTTTTCTTTTAGATGATTTTCTTTTCCTAAAAAAATTAATTTTTGTAGCATTTTTTTTTCGCGTTCTGTGTCTCTTATTTCTTTTTTATTTTCTATCTTGCATTCAGCTATTTTTAGTACTAGTTTTTTTCTTTCTCCTAATAATTTTACTATTTGTTCATCAATATTATTGATTTTATTACGAAAGATAAGTAGTGAAGTGTTAGTAGGCATAATTTATCACCTATGAAGTATGTAATATATCTGATATATCCAAAATTGGAATATTTTTGAGAAATATTCTTATTATAAAAGATTAATTTTATTAAAATGTGAATAAATCAACATTTTTAATTATATATTTATTATATTAAATAAAAATTTATGTTAAATAATTTTTATAGATGTATATAACATAATTTAAATCATATAGTTAGCAAAATATATTTGCTATATCTTATTAATTCTAATCATAGTATTATTTTATATAAACAATTATATTCCAAAGTGAGTATTAAATGAAAACCTTTTCAGTTAAATTGAGTGATATTAAAAGAAATTGGTATTATATAGACGCATCTAATAAAATATTAGGTAGATTAGCAACTGAGTTATCTATTCGTCTTCGCGGTAAACATAAAATTAAATATAGCCCTCATCTTGATACCGGAGATTATATTATTGTACTAAACGCTTCAAAAATATTAGTGACTGGAAGAAAAAAAACAAATAAAATTTATTATCATCATACTGGTTATGTAGGAGGAATAAAAAAATTTACATTTGAAGAAATGATAAATCGTTCTCCAGAGAAAATAATTTCGATGGCAGTAAAAGGTATGCTACCTAAAGGTCCTTTAGGACGTGCTATGTTTAAAAAATTAAAAGTGTTTCCAAATGAACATCATCATCATTTAGCTCAGTGTCCAAAATTATTAAAAATTTAATGTAAGGTATAAAAATGATTCAGAATCAAAATTATGGAACTGGTCGTCGTAAGAGTTCTTCTGCTAGGGTTTTCCTTAGATCTGGAAATGGAGAAATTATTGTTAATCAACGTTCTTTAAAAGAATATTTTGGTCGTGAAACTTCATGTATGATCGTTCGTCAACCATTAGAATTAGTTGATATGATAAATAAATTTGATATTTATATCACCGTCAAAGGTGGAGGTATTTCTGGTCAAGCAGGTGCAATTCGTCAAGGTATCACACGTGCCTTAATTAAATATAATCAATCATTACGTTTTGAATTAAGAAAATCTGGTTTTGTTACACGAGACTCTCGTCAGGTTGAACGAAAAAAAATAGGTTTTCGTAAAGCAAGAAAACGACCACAGTTTTCAAAACGTTAAAAATAATTATATTATTAGTTATTTTATAAAAGAACTTGGTTTATTAAGAAACCGAGTTCTTTTTTTCTTTTTCTAAATATTCACCGATATCAAAACACAATTTTTTTGTTCCTATTTTTTTTAAAGATGAAATGCAATAATATTTTTCTTTTGTTTTTAATCGATTTTGAATATCATAAATTATTTGATTAACTTTATTAAAACTCAGCAAATCAATTTTGTTAAATACTAGCCACCTTGGTTTATTATATAGTTTTAAACTATATTTTTTTAATTCATTTAGAACTATTTGTATATTTTCTACTGGATGAGAGTGATTTTCGGGAAGTAAATCAACTATATGTAGTAATATCTTACATCGTTCTAAATGTTTTAAGAAACGAATTCCTAATCCAGAACCATTAGAAGCATTTTTAATTATTCCTGGTATATCTGCGATTATAAATTTTTTATTTTTGTTAAAATTGACACTTCCTAGAACTGGAGTTAATGTTGTAAATGGATATTTTGCAATTTTTGTGTTAGCTCCTGATATGCTTTTTACTAAACTAGATTTTCCAACATTAGGCATACCTAATGTTCCTACATCTGCAATTAAAAGTAATTCTAATTGTATATCTCGTTTTTCTCCTGTTGTACCCAATGTATTTTGTTTGGGAGTACGGTTTGTAGAGGATTTAAATCTAGTATTACCTAGACCATGCCAACCCCCTTTAGCAACTAATATTTTTTGCTTATTTCGTATTAAGTCGCCTATAGTTTCACGTGTTTGAAAATTTATGATTTTTGTCCCTACAGGTACAGATATTGTTATATCATTTCCTTTTTTTCCAGTACAGTTTTTACGAAATCCATTTTGTCCATGTTGAGCTTCAATTTTTTTTTTAAACCTAAGATCTATAAGAGTATTCAAATTGTTATTAGCTTCTATCCAAACATTTCCACCATCTCCACCATCTCCACCATCTGGACCCCCTTTTGGAATGTATTTTTCTCTTCTAAAATTTACGCATCCATTACCACCATTTCCAGCAATTACTTGTATTGTCACTTGATCAATAAATTTCATTTTGTATCCATTTTTAATATTGTTAAAGAAATGAAATGTTTTAAGATATATCTATTTTAATTTTTTTATAAATATTTTTATGAATATAAAATTAACTACTGAACCCCTTGAAAAGGGGTTTTTTTATATTTTAATTTATAATATTTATATAAGTTCGTTTTTTTAATCCTTTTTTTTTAAATTCTACTTTTCCTTTTAAAAGAGCAAAAATTGTATGATCTTTTCCACATCCTACATTTTTTCCAGGATGAAATTTTGTTCCACGTTGTTTGACTATGATACTTCCTGCTGAAATTAATTGACCACCAAAACATTTTACTCCCAGTCTTTTAGCATTAGAATCTCGTCCATTTCTAGTAGATCCTCCAGCTTTTTTATGTGCCATTTTATTTAATTTTCTCCTGAAGTATTAGCAATATCTATTATTTTTACATCAGTAAAATATTGACGATGACCTTGTTGTTTTTTATAATGTTTTCGACGATTAAATTTGATAATTTTTATTTTTTTTAGACGACCATGACTTTCAATATTAGCTTTTATTTTTGCACCTATTATAAAAGGATTTCCGACATTTATAGAACTTTTATTAGAAATCATTAAAACTTGATTAAATTCTACAGTGGTACCAATCACATCATTTAATTTTTCCAATCTAATAGTTTGATCTTTAATTGCT
Source organism: Buchnera aphidicola (Lipaphis pseudobrassicae) (assembly GCF_005081185.1). Lineage (GTDB taxonomy): Bacteria > Pseudomonadota > Gammaproteobacteria > Enterobacterales > Enterobacteriaceae > Buchnera > Buchnera aphidicola_AD. The sequence goes on along the minus strand of NZ_CP034870.1, from coordinate 428,896 downwards.
TTATACTGTTTTCCACCACTTAAAAAAATTGCATACATAAAAAGCTCCAATAGTGTTTATCAATTTTTTTTATTTTTAAATTTTTTATTGTTTATTAATTACATTAAAAATGTATTTTTTTTATATGATTTTAATATCAGCTCCTAATCGATTTAGTTTTATATGAAAAGATTCATATCCTCTGATTAAATGTTGAATATTATTAACTATTGTTGTTCCAGTAGAAATACAACCAGCTAAAACTAATGTTGCTGATGCTCTTAAATCCATACAAACAACGTTTGCAGATGACAATATAGGTATTCCATAGCACATAATAGTATTTTTTTGTATTTTAATTTTTGCTCCCATATTAATCAACTCTGAAACATAATGAAAACGGTTTTCAAATATATTATCAGTAATACTACCTATTCCTTTAGAAATTGTATTTAACAAAGCAAATTGAGCTTGCATATCTGTTGGAAATCCTGGATAAGGAGCAGTGCAAAGGTTTACAGAATTAGGTCTTTTTTTCATATCTAATTGAATCCAATCTTTTCCTGTACGAATTTTTGCACCCGCTTCTATTAACTTTATTAATACACTTTGTAAATGTTTAGGTTCGGTATTATAACAAGTAATATTACCTTTAGATGCAGCTGCAGCAACTAGAAAAGTTCCTGTTTCAATTCTATCTGGAATGATACGATGCCTACCCCCTCTTAATTTTAAAACACCTTTAATAAATATTTTGTTACTACCAGCTCCAATAATTTTAGCACCTAATTTATTTAAAAAGTTTGCAATATCGACTATTTCAGGTTCTTTAGCCGCGTTCTCAATAATTGTTGTTCCTTCTGCTAAAGTGGCAGCAGCTATAATTGTAATTGTAGCGCCAACACTAATTTTTTTCATTAGGATATATTTTCCTTTAAAACGACCTTTTATAGAAGCATTAATACAATTATTTTTTACATGAATTTTAGCACCCAATTTAATTAAATTATTTATATGTAAATCTATTGGTCTTTTTCCTATTTTACATCCTCCAGGAAAAAATATTTTAGCTTTTCCAAAACGTGCTAAAAGAGGAGCTAACAACCATATAGAAGCTCTAATTTTCTTAATTAAATATAGAGGAGGTGAGAAATTATTAATTGAATCTGAATTAATGAATAATATTTTTTCATTTTTTATTGTTGCTCCTAAATATTTAAGTAATTTAAGTGCTATATTTATATCTGTTAAATTCGGTACGTTTTTAATTTTAATTGTTTCTTTCGTCAATATACTCATAAATAAAATTGGTAATGCGGCATTTTTAGAACCAGAAATAAAAACCTTACCATTTAAATTTTTATTTCCTATTATAAAAAATTTATCCATTGATTGATAAAACTCTATTTTATTGATTTATAAAATGTTTATGAATTATGATCAATTTTATTGATGTTTTTATTTTTGATTTTCCATTCTTGAGGTGTATAAGAAGTAATTGAAATTGCATGAATGTATTTTTTTGTAATCAAATTTATCAAAGGTGTATAAATCATTTGCTGTCTTTTTACTTGACTAATTCCGTTGAAAATAGTTCCTATAGCAACTATTTTAATATGATTATCATCTCCTGTAATATATGTTTCTTGTAAATTTAATTCTGTCATAAGTAATGATTTTATCTTTTGATTATTCATTTTGTAATATGCTTTTGATTAAATATTTAAGGTGATTGTTAAAATTTAAAAGATAATATAATTATTTAGTCAATATAAAAATCTTTAAAAGATATTAAAAATTTTAAATAAAAGGAACTAGATTTTTAAAGTTTTGATAAATTATATTTTTTACTTTAAAATGAAATAACATAAATTTATTTTATTAATAAAATTAATATAAAATATTAAATTTTTTAAAAACACTTTTACCAATTTGAAATTACTTGTTTTTACCTGTAATCTCAATATAAATTTGTGATTTATTGAAAAACTAATTATTTTGAATAATGATATAATTTTATATGAAAAGTTTATCAAATTATCAATAAAAAAATTAATTAAAAATTACATACAAAAATATTATGTTATAAAATATATATCTTTGCTAAAAATATTTAAAATATTAACATTTTTTTAAATTTTAAAAAGTATTTATATATATATATATTGTAAATAAAATATTTTTTACAGTATTAAATAAAAAAATAGTGGAGTGTGTAAATATGATCAATTTAATTCCGATGACTGTAAGAGGTGCAGAAAAACTTCGTCAAGAACTTCAAAAATTAAAAAATATAAAGCGTCCTCGTATTATTAATGCGATTGCAGAAGCAAGAGAACATGGTGATTTAAAAGAAAATTCTGAATATCATTCAGCCCGTGAAGAACAAAGTTTTTGTGAAGGACGCATTAAAGAAATTGAATCAAAATTATCTAATTCACAAATTATAGATGTAACAAAATTATCTAATAATGGGAGAGTAGTTTTTGGTTCTACTGTTACTGTTTTAAATGTAAAAAAAAATGAAAAATTTACTTATCAAATTGTAGGTGATGATGAATCTGATTTTAAAAAAAATTTAATTTCTATAAATTCGCCAATGTCTAGAGGTCTAATTGGAAAAAAAACTAATACTACTGTAGTAATATGTACGCCAGGTGGTAATGTTGAGTATAAAATTTTGAAGATAGACTATATCTAGTTTTTGTAAAAAAAATTTTATTTTTTAAGTAAATTATAAAATTATACAAACTATAACATTATAAAAATATGATTTCTTCAAAAAAAACAAAAAGTTCTAACCGTTGGTTATTAGAACATTTTAATGATGAATATGTCAAGAAAGCACAAAAAAATAAAGTACGTTCAAGATCTTGGTTTAAATTAGAACAATTAGATAAAAATAATAAATTATTTAAAATTGGTATGAATGTTATCGATTTAGGTGCTTCTCCTGGAGGTTGGTCACAATATGCAATTAGTAAAATAGGAAAAAAAGGACATGTTATAGCTTTTGATTTATTACCTATTAAACCAATAAAGGGAGTTGATATTTTTCAAGTAGATATTCGTAATCAAAAAATGTTCAATTTAATGCTAAGTTCTTTAAGTAGTATGAAATTTCATTTAGTAATGTCGGATATGGCACCTAATATTACGGGTAATTTTGCGATTGATATGCCTCGTATTATTGACTTATCTAAATTAGCATTAAAAATATCAAATTATTTGCTGTCTAAGAATGGTATTTTTTTGTTAAAATCATTTCAAGGAGAAGGTTTTAATGAATTCTATAAAGAGGTTAAAATTTTGTTTAAAAAAGTTAAAATTTGCAAACCTGAAACTTCTCGAGCTAGATCTCGAGAAATATTCATTTTAGCAATCAGATAAATATTATAGATTATTAATCTGTGTTTTTTTAATATAGATTCAATGAGAGGTTGTTCCTTTGAATGACATGGTTAAAAACCTGATTTTCTGGTTGGTTATAACAATTATATTAATGTCTATTTTTCAAAGCTTTAACGCCAATGATGCAAATAATCACAAAGTCGATTATTCTACTTTTTTAACAGAAGTAAATCAAGATCAGATTCGTGAAGCATATATTAATGGACGCATGATTAGTGTAACCAAAAAAGATAGCAGTAAATACACTACTTATATACCTATTAATGATCCTAAATTATTAGATAATCTTTTAACAAAAAACGTTAAAATTACTGGATCTATTCCTGAGGAACCTAGTCTTCTTATTTCTATTTTTATCTCTTGGTTTCCAATGTTATTATTGATTGGTGTATGGATTTTTTTTATGAGGCAGATGCAAATAGGTGGTGGAAAAGGAGCAATGTCATTCGGAAAAAGCAAAGCTCGAATGTTATCAGAAGACCAGATTCAAACTACTTTTGCGGATGTTGCAGGATGTGATGAAGCAAAAGAAGAAGTTAGCGAGTTAGTTGAATATCTTAAAGAACCGGGTCGATTTCAAAAATTAGGTGGAAAGATACCTAAAGGTATACTAATGGTTGGTCCTCCAGGAACTGGTAAAACTTTGCTTGCAAAAGCGATAGCAGGAGAAGCAAAAGTACCATTTTTTACTATTTCTGGATCTGATTTTGTAGAAATGTTTGTTGGAGTAGGTGCTTCTAGAGTAAGAGATATGTTTGAACATTCAAGAAAATCCGCTCCATGCATAATATTTATTGATGAAATTGATGCAGTAGGAAGACAACGAGGAACAGGACTAGGTGGTGGACATGATGAAAGAGAACAGACATTAAATCAAATGTTAGTCGAAATGGATGGTTTTGATGGAAATGAAGGTGTTATTTTAATAGCTGCTACTAATAGACCCGATGTTTTAGATCCTGCTTTATTGCGTCCTGGTCGTTTTGATCGTCAGGTAATTGTGGCTCTTCCAGACGTTCGTGGAAGGGAGCAAATTTTAAAGGTTCATATGAGAAAAGTACCTTTATCTAAAGATGTAGATGCTATGATCATTGCTCGTGGAACACCAGGTTTTTCAGGTGCTGATTTAGCTAATTTAGTTAATGAAGCGGCTCTTTTTGCTGCTAGACTTAATAACCGTGTAGTATCTATGTTAGAATTTGAAAAAGCAAAAGATAAAATGATGATGGGATCGGAAAGAAAATCCATGGTTATGAGTGATTTTCAAAAAGAATCTACTGCTTATCATGAAGCCGGTCATGTAATTATTGGAAGATTAGTGCCTGATCATGATCCTGCTCATAAAGTGACTATTATTCCTCGAGGAAGAGCATTAGGTGTTACATTTTTTTTACCAGAATCAGATGCTCTTAGCATAAGTCGGCAAAAATTAGAAAGTCAAATATCTACTCTTTATGGAGGTCGTTTAGCAGAAGAAATTATTTATGGATCTAAAAATGTTTCTACTGGTGCTTGTAATGATATTAAAATAGCTACAAATTTAGCACGGAATATGGTAACACAATGGGGATTTTCAGATAAACTAGGTCCTTTATTATATTCCGAAGAAGAAGAAGAAGTATTTCTTGGTCGATCAGTAGTTAAAGCAAAACATATGTCTGATGAAACAGCTAGAATTATTGATGAAGAAGTAAAATTATTAATTGAAACTAATTATAGTCGAGCTCGAAATATTTTAAATGACAATATCGATATTTTACATGCTATGAAAGATGCTTTAATAAAATATGAAACTATTGATGCATGTCAAATTGATGATTTAATGGAAAGACGTGAAGTACGAAAACCAAAGGGATGGATAGAAACTGATATTACTAAATAATTTTTTTTAAATAAAACATATAAATATATTTATAGCACGTTTAGAGAAAAGTTTTTTTAAAAAAATTATTTTTTTTGTTTAAAATTCTTCAATTGAATGTGTATTAAAATAAGATGAAGTGATAAAATTATTATAACTTCATCTTATTTTTTAATAATATAAAAAACTATTGTAATGTATTGCAAATATAATCATATTTAAATTAATTCTAGGGATAAAAATGTTATGTCTCGTTTGCAATATTTCAAAACAGATGGAATACGTGGACAAGTAGGAAACAATCCTATGACACCAGAGTTTTTATTAACGTTAGGCAGGGCAATTGGAATAGTTTTAGGTCGAAATAAAAAAAAAATTATTATAGGAAGAGACACACGTATTTCTGGATCTTTATTACAATCGGCTTTAGAATTTGGGATTTTATCAACAGGTGTGTCTACTTTATTAGCTGGATGTATACCAACTCCAGCAGTTTCGTATTTTACAAAGTATTTTAACGCTTCAGCAGGAATTGTTGTTTCAGGATCACATAATTTATTTAATGATAATGGAGTAAAAATATTTTATAAAGATGGCGTGAAATTAAGTAAAAAAATAGAAATTGCTATTGAAAAACAAATAAAAAGTACTTTTTGTTATTCTGATGTTATTAATTTTGGTTGTTCTAGTAATATTATTGATTCTGAAAATAAATATATTAATTTTTGTAAACATACATATCCTAAAGATTTCAATTTATCTAAATTTACTATTGTTATAGATTGTGCTAATGGTTCAACATATAATGTAGCGCCAAAAATTTTTAGAGAATTAGGTGCTAAAGTAATAACTCTTTCTGTTGATCCAAATGGAGTAAATATTAATCAAAAATCAGGATCTACTAATGTTATAAATTTAATAAATGCAGTTATATCAGAAAAAGCAGACATCGGTTTAGCATTTGATGGGGATGGAGATCGTGTTATTATGGTAGATCATTTAGGGAATAGAATAAATGGAGATCAAATTATCTATATTATTGCTAAAGAATATTTTAAAAAAAAACAATTAAACAGAGGTGTAATAGGAACTTTAATGACTAATATGGGAATAGTCTTAGGATTAAAAAAATTAGATATTCCTTTTTATGCAACACAAATAGGAGATCGTCATGTATATAAAAAAATACAAGAAAAAAAATGGTTATTAGGAGCTGAACAGTCAGGTCATATTATTTTATCCGATAAACATTCTACTGGTGATGGAATCATAGCTAGTTTGCAAGTTTTATTTATTATGTTTTGCAATAATATATCTTTATATGATTTATTAAATAAAATTAAGTTATTTCCTCAAGTTTTATTAAATGTTTTTTTAAAGAAAGATATCAATTTAGAAAAAAATAAAAAATTAGAAAGTATTCTATCTCAATATAAAAAAATTTTAGGCGAAAATGGTCGAATTTTAATTCGTAAATCTGGAACAGAACCTTGCATTCGTATTATGGTTGAAGGAGAAGATCGTTTAAAAGTTTATCAATTAGCTCATTATATTGCAGATATGATCAAATTATTTTGATTTTTTATATTTTTAGTATAATCATAATTTGTATTAATTTATTTAATTTTTTTATTATGAATATATAATTAATAATTAGAATTATAAATAATCAAAATAATAAATATTAATTTAAAAAAGACATTTCTTATTCATAAACGCTGTTTATACATAAATCCTTATAGAATAAGTAACTTTGATAACTTTATTAACAATTTCAAAAAAAATAGTTTTATAAAAAAAGGAAATTATTTATTATGTATTTATTTTGTTTAATTTTATTTATTTTAGTTTCTTTATCTTTAATTTGTTTTATTTTATTGCAACCAGGAAAAGCATTTAATAATACTTCTAATATCAATCTAATAAATAATGTTAAGTTGTTTAATAGCGTTAGCGGAAATAGTTTAATAACAAATATTATTTTAATTTTATCTTCTTTATTTTTAATAATTAGCATTATATTATGTAATATTAATAATAGAAAGGTAGATATAGATTTTTTTTTAGAAGATAACAAACAAAATATTAAAAAAAATACATCTTTGTTGGAAAAAAATCATTAAATTTTGATATACCTCATGAATACTTTTGAAAAATTTAAATTGTATTAATCTTAATTAAAATTATTTTTTTAACCGAGGTGGTGAAATTGGTAGACACGCTATCTTGAGGGGATAGTGCTAAATAAGCATATGGGTTCAAATCCCATCCTCGGTACCATGCAATGTTTATGTTAAAATTTATATTAGTTATATATAATTTTTATATTAAAAATGCTCTAAACATTAGATATTAAAATATTTTTAATAAAAAAATTATATGTAGGGTGAAATCAACTAAACCCCGAGTTTTCGGGGTTTTTTATTAGAATATTTACTGTATTTACATGATTTTAATAGTTTTTTAATATTCATAATTAATTATATAAACTCTTGATTAGTAAAAATTAGTGTATTAGTTATCTAATTTCATAATTAAATTTTTTGTAATTAATACATGTAAAATGAGTTATTATTTCTCATTTAAAAAATTTTTATTTTGAGGTTCTTTAAAATGAATAAAGAAATCTTAGCTGTAGTGGAAGCTGTTTCTAATGAAAAATCTCTTCCTCGTGAAAAAATTTTTGAAGCTTTAGAAATTGCATTGGCTACAGCAACTAAAAAAAAACATGAACAAGAAATCGATGTAAGAGTTAGTATAAACAGAAAAACTGGAAATTTTACTACTTTTAGACGTTGGATGGTAGTAGATGTAGTAACTCAACCTACTAGAGAAATTACTTTAGAAGCTGCATGTTTTGAAGGTGAAAAAGTTAAAATTAATGATTTTATAGAAGATCAAATTGAATCTGTAAATTTTGATCGAATAACAACTCAAACTGCAAAACAAGTAATTGTACAAAAAGTTCGTGAAGCAGAACGAGCAATGTTAGTTGATCAATTTAGAAAATATATTGGTCAAATAATCACTGGCATAGTAAAAAAAATCAATAGAGACAACCTAACTCTAGACTTAGGTAATAATGCTGAAGCGCTGATATTACGTGATGGTATGTTACCCAGAGAAAATTTTCGTATTGGTGATCGTATTCGTGGTATTTTATATGGAGTATATCCAGAATCTCGTGGTACTCAATTATTTATTAGTCGTTCAAAGATAGAAATGCTTATCGAATTATTTAGAATAGAAGTGCCAGAAATTGGAGAAGAAGTTATTGAGATTAAAGCAGCCGCTCGAGATCCTGGATCTCGTGCAAAGATAGCAGTAAAAACTAATGATAAACGTATTGATCCAGTAGGTGCTTGTGTAGGTATGAGAGGTGCTCGCGTACAAGCAGTTTCTAGTGAGTTATGTGGAGAACGTATAGATATTATTTTATGGGATGATAATCCGGCTCAATTTGTTATTAATGCCATGGCTCCTGCTGATGTTTCTTCCATTATAGTAGATGAAGATCATCATACTATGGATATTGCAGTAGATGCTAGTAATTTAGCACAAGCTATTGGTAGGAATGGTCAAAATGTTCGTTTAGCTTCGCAAATTAGTGGTTGGGAATTAAACGTTATGACTACAGAAGATCTTCATTCTAAACATCAAGAAGAAGCTCATGCAGCTTTTAATAACTTGAAAAAAAATTTAAATATTAATGATAAAATTATTCAAATTTTAGTAAAAGAAGGATTTTCTTCTCTTGAAGAATTAGCATATATACCCTTTAATGAACTATTAGAAATTAAAAGTTTAACTAAAGAAGAAATCACTTTAGTACGAGAAGGTGCAAAAAATAAATTACTTTCAATTGAATCAGATAAAAAAAATCACATTGAAGAGAAAAAGACAGCAGAAGATTTATTAAGTATTGATGGGATGGATTTAGTATTAGCATCACAGTTAGCAGAAAAAAATATATTTACTTTAGAAGAATTAGCGAATCAAGGAATAGACGATTTATCTGATATTAAAAATTTAAATACTGAACAAGCTGGTTTGTTAATTATGACAGCTCGTAATATCTGTTGGTTCGGTAATAAAGTCTAATAATAGGAAATAATAGTATGACAGATATAAGTTTAAAAACGTTATCTAATGAAATAAAAGTATCAGTACAAGAATTGATACAGGAATTATCTAATATTGATATAGTAAAAAATGAAAATGATTATATTAATTTAAATGAGAAAAATATTTTGTTTACACATTTAAAAAATAAAAAACGATCTTCTTTAAATACTTTAGTCTTACAAAGAAAAACACGTAGCACCTTAAACATACCTACGCTGGGAGGAAAAAATAAATCTATACAAATAGAAGTACGAAAAAAAAGAACTTATTTAAAAAACAATAAACTTGAAAATGATGTCTTATCAAACAGAATAAAAAACAATAAAAATTATTCTAATAAAAAACATTTATTATCTAATAATCAAGAACTAAATAATAATGGAACATTTATAGAAAAACAACACAAAAAAAATATAAATATATCAAAAATCAATAAAGATTATATGATATCTTCAAAATTAAAACAGATTATTACATCAACAAATGTAAATAGTTCTAAAAAAGACGAACAAAATAAAACAATAAGAAAAAAAATAGAAAGTAATATTTCTGATACAAATAGTAAAAAGATAAAAAGAACAAAAGAAGTTATATGGGAAACATCTAAAGAACAGAAAAAAGATTATCATTTAACAACATTTTTACATGCTCGTCAAGCTGAAGATGATAATGATGAAAAAGTAGAAAGAGATAAAAAAAATCATAATCGAACAATTAAACATTATCGTTATAAGAAAAATAGTAAAACTTTTAATAATGGAAAATATCAAAAAGAAGAAAAACGTATTAATATTCGTAATAAAAAAAATATAAAACAAAAAAATAAACCAATTTTACTGCATCAAGTATTTCAAAAACCTGAATCTATTATTAATAGAGATGTTGTTATTAGTGGAGCAATCTCTGTATCTGATTTAGCTAATAAGATGGCTATTAAAAGTAGCGAACTTATCAAAACTATGATGAATATGGGAATTATAGGAAATATCAATTATGTTCTTGATCAAGATACAGCGCAATTAATTGCAGAAGAAATGGGTCATAAAGTCGTTATATATCGAGAGAATGAATTAGAAGAAATGATAATGAAAGATCGTGATAAAGGTAATGATATTTCTATTATTAGAGCTCCCGTAGTTACTATAATGGGACATGTAGATCATGGTAAAACATCATTATTAGATTATATTCGTTCAACAAAAATAGCATTTTATGAAGCAGGTGGAATTACGCAAAATATTGGAGCTTATCATGTGAATACTGATTTAGGATCTATTACTTTTTTAGATACACCGGGGCATTCAGCATTTACAGCAATGAGATCTCGTGGAGCACAGATTACTGATATTGTTGTATTAGTTGTAGCTGCAGATGATGGAGTTATGCCGCAAACTATCGAAGCTATTCAACATGCAAAAGAAGCTAATGTTCCAATAATTATTGCTATTAATAAAATAGATAAAATAGATGCAAATATTGACAAAATAAAAAAAGATTTAATGAAATATAATATTCTTTCAGAAGAATGGGGTGGTGAAAATATATTTATACCTATTTCTGCAAAAACAGGGAAAGGTATTAATGAATTATTACATGCTATTTTATTACAGTCAGAAATTTTAGAATTAAAAGCAGTTCATAGCGGTATGGCTGAAGGTGTTGTAATAGAATCATCTTTAGATAAAGGTCGAGGACCTATAGCTACTGTATTAGTAAAAAAAGGAAATTTACGAAAAGGAGATATAATATTATGTGGTTTTGAGTATGGTCGTGTCAAAGCATTACGTAATGAAATTGGAAATGAAATTTTAAATGCAGGACCTTCTATTCCTGTAGAAGTTTTAGGATTATCTAAAGTTGCTTTTTCTGGTGATCTGGTAACTGTTGTACGTAATGAAAAGAAAGCAAGAGAAGTAGCATCCTATCGAAAAGAAAAATCTCGTGAAACAAAATTATCAGGACAAAATAGAGTTAATTTGGAAAGTATGTTTGATAATATAAATAAAAATGATTTTTCAGAATTAAAACTTATTCTTAAATCTGATGTACAAGGTTCTTTAGAAGCAATATCTAGTGCTTTATTAAAATTATCTACTGAAAAAGTTAAGGTAAAAATAATAGGTTTAGGTATTGGAGGTATTACAGAAACAGATGCTTCTTTAGCTTTAGCTTCAAACGCTATTATTTTAGGGTTTAATGTTAGAGCTGATTCTTCTGCTAAAAAAATAATTAATACAGAACATTTAGATCTTCGTTATTATTCAGTTATTTATGATTTAATTGATGAAGTAAAATCAGCTATGATGGGTTTATTATCACCTGAATACAAACAAAACATTATTGGTTTAGCTGAAGTTAGAAATACTTTTAAATCTCCTAAATTTGGTTTAATTGCTGGTTGTATGATTTTGGAAGGGGTTATTAAAAGAAACAATCCTATTCACATACTAAGAAATAATATAGTTATTTATGAAGGTGAACTAGAATCATTACGTCGTTTTAAAGAAGATGTAAATGAGATACGTAATGGATTAGAATGTGGTATAGGAATTAAAAATTATAATGATATATGTGTTGGCGATATTATAGAAGTCTTTGAATTAAAAGAAGTTAAGAAAACATTATAAAATAGCAATTAATATATTTTTTGATTAAAGTATTCAATTTGGTAATTTCATTATGGAAAAATCGTTTAATCGATCTGTTCGTATTGCTCAAGAATTGCAAAAAAATATAGCTGTAATTATACAGTATTCGCTTCAAGATCCACGAGTTAAAACAATAATAACAATTTCTCAAGTAAGAGTATCTAAAGATCTATCTCATGCTCAAATATTTGTAAGTTTTTTAAAATGTAATGATAAATTAGAAGCAATAAAACTTTTAATTGTTTTAAATAAAGCTTCTGGTTATATTCGTAAGTTATTATGTAAAAAAATGAAATTAAGAATTATACCAAATATTATTTTTTATCATGATGACTCTTTTCTAATAGGTAATAATATTTCTATGTTATTAAATAATTTACATAAAAAAAATACATTGTATTATGAAAAAATAAAGGAAAAATAGATGTTTTTTCATAAAAAAAGAAATGTTAATGGATTACTTTTATTAGATAAACCTAAAGGTATATCTTCTAATAATGCTTTACAACAAGTAAAGTCTATTTTTAAAGCAAAAAAAGCAGGATATATTGGCACTCTTGATCCACTAGCAACAGGAATATTACCAATTTGTTTTGGAGAATCTACAAAATTTTCTCGTTATTTAAGCGAATCTGATAAAAAATATCACGTAATTGCTAAATTAGGTGAAAAAACATCTACATCTGATTCTGATGGTGTTATTATAAAAAAACGTCCAATTGTTTTTACTGCTTTACAATTTTATTCTTCTATAAAATCACTTATTGGATCAATTGATCAAGTTCCTCCAATGTATTCAGCTATTAAATATAATGGTATATCTTTATATAAATATGCACGTCAAGGATTAGATATTAATCGAAATTCAAGAAAAATTTCAATATATAATATTAATTCTATTAATCAAAAAAACAACTTTTTTGAATTTGAAGTATTTTGTTCAAAAGGAACATATATTCGTACATTAGTTGAAGATTTAGGAGAAAAATTAGGTTGTGGAGCTCATGTAATATTTTTACGTCGTATCAAGGTAGGATCATATATTTGTGAAAAATTAGTAACAATATATGATTTGAATAAATTATTAAAGAAAGATAATATCAAACATAATAGTTTCTTTAAAAATATAGATGATTTATTAATGCCTATAGATAGTCCTATATCTTTTTTACCAGAAGTTTATATTTCTTCGGAAGAATCATATACTTTTAAACTAGGAAAAACAATAGATTGTTGTTCTAATATCGAAAATAGCTTAGTACGAGTTAAAGAAAAAGATAAAGAGTTTATTGGATTAGGTAAGATTAATAAAAAAGGATTATTAATTCCATATCGATTAGTTTCTACAGTTACTAATTAAGTTATTCACTATTAAATTTAAGATTAGCATGATATTATTTTGAGATAAATTAATTAAATTAGATAATTAATTTAATTTATTTTTAAATATATGGAGTATTTTTATATGTCTTTGTCTACAACAGATACAAAAAAAATCATTTTAAAATATGGTAAATCTCAAAAAAATACAGGTGTAACAGAAGTACAAGTAGCATTATTAACAACTCAAATTAATTATCTTCAAACACATTTTTCTCAGCATAAAAAAGATCATTGTAGTCGTAAAGGTCTCTTACAAATGGTTTCAAAACGTCGCAAACTGTTAGATTATTTAAAGAAAAATAATATGTCTCGTTATATTGCGTTAATTGAAGACTTACAATTAAGACGTTAAAAATTTTATTAAAGATGAGATAATTAGTATTTTTTCAAAGGGCTTCATTAGCCCTTTTTTTACAACATTCTTTTAATTTTACAATTAAATTTTAATATATTTTTATTGTATTAAAGTATTTAAAATAGATTTTATAAATAATTTTAAAAATTAGTTTTATGTTAAGGATATTATTTTGCTAAATCCCATTGTACGTAAATTTCAATATGGTCAACATACGATTACTTTAGAAACGGGTCTAATGGCTAGACAAGCTACAGCGGCTATTATGGCCAGCATGGATGATACTGCAGTTTTTGTCACTGTTGTCGGACAAAAAAAAATATATACAGGACAAAAATTTTTTCCGCTTACTGTGAATTATCAAGAACGTACATATGCTGCGGGTCGTATACCAGGTGGTTTTTTTAGAAGAGAAGGACGTCCAAGTGAAAATGAAATATTAATCGCTCGATTAATAGATAGACCTATTCGTCCCTTATTTCCTAAAAATTTTTTTAATGAAATTCAGATAATTGCAACAGTAGTATCAGTTAATCCACAAATTAATCCAGATATTATTTCTATCATAGGAGCATCAGCAGCATTAAGTTTGTCAGGAATTCCGTTTTATGGACCAGTAGGAGCTGCTAGAGTAGGATATATTGAAAATCAATATATTTTAAACCCTACCAGCGATGATATGAAAAATAGTTCTTTAGATTTAGTAATCTCAGGAACTCAAAATGCTGTTCTTATGGTAGAAGCAGAAGCAAAAATATTAAATGAAGAAAAGATTCTTGAAGCTATCACATTTGGACACCAACAACAACAAGTAGTAATTAATAATATTCGTTCTTTATCAAATGAAGCTAGTAAACTTCCTTGGCCTGCATTTTATCCAGAGACTAATAAAACATTAGAATTGAAAATAATAGAATTAGCAGAAAAAGATATATATGCTGCTTATTTAATATTTAATAAACAAGAACGATTTGAGAAATTAAATTTTATTAGAGAAGAAATAATAAAATTCTTCTTTAAAGAGGATTGCAATATAGATCAAGCAGAAATAGAAGATATTTTATATAAAATTGAAAAAAAAATTGTACGAAAAAGAATATTAAATAATGAAACACGTATTGACGGACGCGAAAAAGATATGATACGTGCGTTAGATGTTCGAACAGGAGTTTTACCAAGAACACATGGTTCTGCTTTATTTACTAGAGGAGAAACTCAATCTTTAGCAGCAGTAACCTTAGGAACATCTCGAGATGCACAAAACTTAGATGAATTACTAGGAGATAGAACAGATAATTTTTTATTTCATTACAATTTTCCACCTTATTCAGTTGGAGAAATAGGAATTGTAGGATCCCCTAAAAGAAGAGAAATTGGTCATGGTCGTCTTGCTAAAAGAAGTTTATTGGCTGTAATGCCTAAATTAGAAGATTTCCCTTATACTATTAGAATAGTATCTGAAATAACTGAATCTAATGGATCTTCTTCGATGGCATCTGTTTGTAGTGCTTCTCTCGCATTAATGGATGCAGGCGTGCCTATTCAATCTGCTGTTGCTGGAATATCAATGGGTTTAGTAAAGGAAGGAGATCAATACATTTTACTTTCAGATATTTTAGGCGATGAAGATCATTTAGGAGATATGGATTTTAAAGTATCTGGTACAGATAAAGGTATTACAGCTTTACAAATGGATATAAAAATAGAGGGTGTTAATAATCAAATTATACGCGAAGCTTTAAATACAGCAAGAGCAGCTCGATTGCATATTTTAAGTGTAATGAATCAAGCATTAAACAAATCAAGAAAAGAAATATCTGAATTTGCTCCTCGTATTCATACTATGAAAATTAATCCTGAAAAAATTAAAGATATAATAGGAAAAGGTGGTTCTGTTATTCGTATGTTAACTGAAGAAACAGGAACTATAATTGAAATTGAAGATAATGGTATAATAAAAATATCAGCTTCTGTTAGAGAAAAAGCTACTAATGCCATTCGTAGAATTGAAGAAATTACAGCAGAAATTGAAGTAGGACGAATTTATTCAGGAAAAGTTACACGTATTGTTGATTTTGGCGCTTTTGTCTCAATTGGATTCGGCAAAGAAGGGTTGGTACATATTTCTCAAATTTCTGAGAAAAGAGTTGAAAAAGTTTCTGATCATTTAAAAATTGATCAGATCATATCTGTAAAAGTGTTAGAAATAGATCGTCAAGGTCGATTAAGATTAAGTATAAAAGAAACAGAAAATTTTATCATTTCTAATAACTCGATAAATAATAATATTATCTGATATAATCATATTTATTCAACTTTTTTCAAGATTTTAAAAAACATTTTAATAAAATATAGATTTATATCTTTTCAAATAGTACCATATAGATAAAATATTATAAAATTAATTTAGTTTAAAAATTATCATTATTTAAAAAAAGAATTTAATTTTAAAAATATATTTTAACAAATTGCTAATGTTAGTTTTATAAATAAAATATTTTATATATTTAAAAACTCATGAGCAATAACTCATAAATAAAAATTTTTGGTATTAAAAATATCGATTTTTTATTTATTAAATCACTTCATTTGAGCCGGTTCACACTTTTCAATGAGAATAAATAAAATATTTTCATCATGAGCTATGTAGACTGGCCACTGTAACTTAAAAGGCATATCTACTGCATGATGACTCGTATTGAAAGCACATTTTCTTTTCTTGGTTTAAATCCTTTTATTATTCAATCTTTAACTGAAATGGGATATGTTAAACCTTCTCCTATTCAAGCAACTTGCATTCCTTTACTTCTAGCAGGGCACGATGTATTAGGAATGGCACAAACTGGAAGCGGTAAAACAGCTGCTTTTTCATTGCCTTTATTACATAATCTTAATATTAATTTAAAATCCCCTCAAATATTGGTATTAGCACCTACAAGAGAATTAGCAGTACAAGTTGCTGAAGCTTTTTCTGATTTTTCTAAATATATGATTGGAATACATGTATTACCTTTATATGGTGGTCAAAGATATGAATTACAATTACGAGCATTACGACAAGGACCACAAATTGTTGTAGGAACTCCAGGTCGTTTATTAGATCATTTAAAAAGAGGTACTCTTAATCTTTCGAATTTACATGGATTAGTTTTAGATGAAGCAGATGAAATGTTACGTATGGGATTTATAGAAGATGTAGAAACAATTATGACTAAAATTCCTAAAGATCATCAGACAGCACTTTTTTCTGCAACTATGCCTGAAGCGATACGTCGCATTTCTAAACGATTTATGAAAAATCCAAAAGAAATCAAAATACAATCTAATATCACTACACGTCCAGATATTAAGCAAAGTTATTGGATGGTATATGGCAGAAAAACTGATGCATTGATTCGTTTTTTAGAAGCAGAAGACTTTTCTGCAACAATTATATTTGTTAGAACTAAAAATGCGACTTTAGAAGTATCTGAAGCTTTAGAGCGTAATGGATATAATAGTGCAGCGTTGAATGGAGATATGAATCAAGCATTAAGAGAACAAACATTAGAACGATTAAAAAATGGTCGATTAGATATTTTAATTGCAACAGATGTTGCTGCACGTGGTTTAGATGTCGATCGTATTAGTTTTGTTATTAACTATGACATTCCAATGGATGCAGAATCTTACGTACATCGTATAGGCAGAACAGGTCGCGCTGGTCGAGCTGGTCGCGCTTTATTATTTGTTGAAAATCGTGAACGTCGTTTATTGCGTAATATAGAACGTACTATTAAACAATCTATTTTAGAAGTTCAATTACCAAAAATTGAATTATTATCTCAAAGACGTCTAGAACAATTTGCAAAAAGAGTACAGCAAGAATTAGAAAGTCGAGATTTAGAGGAATATGCTAGTTTATTAGATAAATTATATTCATCAGATGATTTAGATATAAAAACTTTAGCCGCTGCTTTATTGAAGATGGCTCAAGGTGAACGTCCTTTGATTATAAAAAAAGATATAGACAATCGTATATTTCGAAAAACTCAAGATGATCGTAGTAATAAACGTGAAGATAATAATCGTAACAATCGATCACGTCGTGAACGTCGTGATAATAAAGATATAGATTTATATCGTATTGAAGTAGGACGTAATGATGGTGTTGAAGTAAGACATATTGTTGGAGCAATTGCAAATGAAGGAAATATTAATAGCAGAAATATTGGTAATATTAAATTGTTTCCTAGTTATTCTACTATTGAATTGCCAAAAGGATTGTCTAAAAATGTACTAAACAATTTCACTCGTACAAGAATATTAAACAAATTAATCAATATAAAGCTATTAAAAGATTCTAGTACATATGAACTAAAAATATCTAACCGATCTCTGTTTTCTAGAGATAAAAGTAATAATCGTCGTTTTCCTGAAAATCGTATAAATAAATCTAATACTACTAAAAATGAATTAAAATCATCTTTTTTCCGTCGTAGAAATGTTTAATATTTTAGTTTTTATGCCGCTTTGCGGCATATTAAAAAATATATTTAAATAGTGCTAATATAAATAATAACTTGTTTTAAGTTGAAATTTTATTATGTTTAAATGCCATTGCTTCAATTTCTATTTTTACATTTTTAGGTAACGATTTAACTTCTACGCAAGATCTAGCAGGAAATTGTGATTTATTATCTAAAAAAAATTTCATATAAATTTCATTAATAATTTCAATTTTTTTTAATTCAGTAGTAAAAATTGTTGTTTTTATAATATCTTTCACAAGAAATCCTGATGCAATTAAAATTGATTTTATATTAGTTAGTACAAGATATGTTTGTTCAGAAATATTTTCTGGAATATAACTAGATTTTACATCAACAGGTATCTGTCCAGATAAAATAAGAATATTATCTATTTTAATAGCTTGTGAATAGGGACCAATAGGTTTAGGTGCATTTTTAGTGTTAATTATATGATTCATACAAATACCATTTTTTTTTATTTAATATCATGATTATGATGATTTAATGTGATAAAACTATATTTTTAGAAAACTCTTTTTCACAATATTTGCATTTTAAATACATATTACAAAATTTGTCGTTTTTTAAAATAAAACTAGAAGTGATAAAATTATGATTACTAACACAATTGCTATTTGGACAAATTAAAATTCTGTCTATTCTCTTTGGTAAAGTAGGAAAAATTTTCCCTACTAGATTATATTCATTAATATAGTTTACAGTTGCGTTTGGAGCATAAATAGCTAATTGATTAATCTGATCATCACTCAAGAAAGTATTTTCGATTTTGATAATATCTTTTTTACCTAATTTTTTAGAAGGTAGATTTAAACCTATAGTAATCCGTTTTTCTGTTTCTGTAAATCTAAATAAAGCTAGTAATTTAAATCCAATATGAGCTGGTATATGATCAATGACACTACCAGATTTAATTGCTTCTACTTGCAGTTTATTAATTTGCATACTTTTTTTATTAGTGTTTTTCTATTAGTACTAAAGATAAAATAGCTTGACGAGCATAAATTCCATTTGCTGCTTGCTTAAAATACCAAGCATAAGGTGTATTATCAACATCATTGTTTATTTCATCTATTCGAGGAAGAGGATGTAGTATTTTTAAATTTCTACGTGCATGTTGTAAAGTTTTAGCACATAGTACAAATTTTGATTTTGCATTTGCATATTCAGTTGGATCGAGTCTTTCTTTTTGAACTCGTGTCATATAAAGAATGTCTATTTCAGAAATGATTTCTTCAATATTTTTACATCTTGTCCAAAAAATTTCTTTTTTATAAAGCATATCATTAATATAATTAGGCATAATTAACGCATCAGGAGAAATAAAAAAAAATTTATTATTTTTAAATTTAGCTAATGCTTGTGTTAATGAATGCACTGTTCTTCCGTACTTTAAATCTCCAACCATGGCGATATTTAAGTGAGTTAATCTATCTTGAGTTTCTTGAATAGTAAACAAGTCTAAAAGTGTTTGTGTTGGATGTTGATTTGCTCCATCGCCTGCATTAAATATTGGTATTCCATTAGAGAATTCAGAAGCTAATCGTGCAGATCCTTCTTGAGGATGTCGAATAATAATTGCATCAACATAAGAACTGATTACTGATATAGTATCTGCTAACGTTTCTCCTTTTTTTTTTAAAGAAATATTATTTCCATCAGAAAATCCTATTATAGATGCTCCTAATCGATAAACAGCTGTTTCAAATGATAAACGAGTACGAGTAGATGCTTCAAAAAAACAACTAGCTATAATTTTATTTTTTAATAAATCAGGTTGTGATTGTTTTTTAAGAGTTTTAGATTTTTTTAAAATTAATTCTAATTCATTTCGTTTAAGTTCATTAATTGAAAGAATATTTTTTTTAAATAAAGGATTTATCAACTTTTTTTTTCCTTAATGATTTCAGAAAATCAAGTATAAGATAATTATAGTATATAAAACCCTATGAAAATTTTTTATAACTAATTGACATATGTATGAATATTTTATTTTTAATGTTAAACATTAATTATGTTAATCATATGTTATAAATTAATTGTTTTAGATAAACTAGATACAACCATAGCTTTTATAGTATGTAATCTGTTTTCTGCTTGTTCAAAAATAGTTTCTTGATGTTTTTGAAAAATATTGTTTGTTATTTCTATGCCATTTTTAAATCCATATTTTTTTAATATAGATTTTCCTATATCTGTTTTTTGATCATGTAATGCAGGAAGACAATGTAGTATTTTTACTTGAGGATTATTGGTGGCATTTAACATAGAGTCATTGACTTGATAAGATTGTAATAATTCAATTTTTTTTGTCCATGTTGTTTCAGATTCTCCCATAGAAACCCAAACATCAGTATAAATAAAATCTACAGATTTAACTCCTTCTATAATATCTTCAGTGCATACTATGTTTCCATTTTTTTGTTTTGCTTGTTTTTGACAATATGTAAATAATTTTTTTTCTGGCCAGCATTCTTTAGGAGATACTAGACGTAAATCTAATCCCACTAGTGAAGCAGCTTCCAATAAACTATTACCCATATTATTATTTGTATCGCCAACATATGCACATTTTATATTGTTAAAGTCTTTTTTTGGATGTATTTCTTTAATAGTCAGTAAATCAGCAAGTAATTGTGTAGGATGAAATTTTTCAGTTAATCCATTCCATACTGGAACTTTAGAATATTTTGCTAAAATTTCTATTGTATTGTGATCATGGCCTCGATATTGAATACCATCGTACAAACGACTAAGCACTTTTGCCGTATCTTCGATTGATTCTTTTGTTCCAAGATGTGTACTACCAGGTCCAAGATAAGTAACATGAGCTCCTTGATCAAATGCAGCAATTTCAAAAGAACATCTTGTGCGAGTAGATTCTTTTTCAAAAATTAAAGCTATATTCTTTTTTTTAAGAAACTGAGTTTCTATATTATTTTTTTTGTCTTGTTTTAATTTTTGAGCTAAATTTATAATTTTTTTTAATTCTAAAGAAGAAAAATCTAACAATCTTAAACAATTTCGATAATAAAGATTATTCATGTTCTAGATTCTCAATATTATAAATATATTTATAAAAAATATTATTTTAAAATGCAAATATTATTAATAATATTTTTATATTAACACGAATACATTGTTATTCTATAAAAAAATAGTATTATTAATAAATAATATTTTAAGAGAAGTAAAAATTATGAAACTTTTAGTGAAAAATTGCACTTTAGATAAGGTAAAAACAGATTGTATAATTGTAGGTCTTTTTGATTCATACAAATTTTCTATTTCTGCAGAATACTTAAATGATTGTAGTGATGGTTATATTACCTCATTACTCAAATTAGGTGATATTAAAGGGAAATTAGGTGAAATGATGCTATTATACAATGTTCCTAAAATCTTTTCAAAAAGAGTGCTATTAGTAGGTCTTGGAGAAAAAAATAAACTTACTAAGTCTAGTTTAGAAGAAATATTTAAAAATATTATACGAAAATTGAAAAAAATATCTGTCAAAAATATTATCTGTTCTTTTTCTGAAATAAATATTAACAGTGAAAATAACATATATTGGTTAATTAGATCTATAACAATTTTTATTCATAAGTTTTTATATAAAATTACCAAAATTAATAGTACTACTAAAAATAGTATGTGTTTTAATTTAATTATATTTAATATTTTAAACAAAAATGAATTACTTGTAGCACAAACAGCTTTAAAACATGCATTAGCTATTAATTCCGGGATAACATCTGCAAAAGATATTAATAATTTACCACCTAATATTTGCAATCCTTTATTTTTATCTTATCAAGCAAAACAACTTTCTTTAAGATATCCAGATAATATTAGTGTTGAAGTAATTGATCTTGAAGCAATGAAAAAATTAGGCATGTATGCTTATACAGCAGTAGGTAGTGGTTCAAAAAACAAACCATTTATGTCTGTAATCAAATATTCTGGAAATAATACTAGTAATAAAAAAATTGCCTTAGTAGGAAAAGGCTTAACTTTTGATTCTGGAGGAATCTCTATTAAACCAGCATCAAATATGCACGAAATGAAATATGATATGTCTGGAGCAGCAGCAGTTTATGGTACCATGATCATGGTAGCTGAATTAAAATTACCTTTAACAATTATAGGAGTTTTGGCTGGATGCGAAAATATGCTTGGAGGAAATGCTTTTAGACCAGGAGATGTTTTAACTACTATGTCTGGTCAAACAGTAGAAGTACTAAATACTGATGCTGAAGGAAGATTAGTATTATGTGATACGTTAACTTATTTGGAGCGTTTTTCTCCAAACATTGTAGTAGATATTGCTACTTTAACTGGTGCATGCGTTACAGCATTGGGAGATTCTGTAAGTGGTTTTTTTACAAACAACGAGTATTTATTTGATGAATTTAATAGAGCTTCAAAAGAAACTAATGATAAGATATGGCGTTTACCTTTATTCCCAGAATATCAAAAAACATTAAGTTCTTCTATTGCAGATTTTTCTAATATAGGAGATAGTAAAGCTGGTGCTATAACTGCAGCTTGTTTTCTTTCTAACTTTGCAAAAAAATATGATTGGGCACATTTAGATATTGCTGGAACGGCTTGGAAATCAGGTAAAAATAAAGGATCTACAGGTCGTCCTGTTGAACTTTTATGTCAATTTTTATTGAATCAAATTAGATAATATTTCATATATAAAATATATGGATTAATACTTTATTTTTTTTATAATATGATATTATCATACCTTTACTTGATCTTACTTTTACTATAAACAGTTAAATTAAAATGGAAAAAATTTATAATCCTAAACATATTGAAGAATCATTATATAATTTTTGGGAAAAAAATGGGTATTTTAAACCTGATTATTTAAAGCAACCAACTTTTTGCATTATTATGCCTCCTCCTAATATTACTGGAAATTTGCATATGGGACATGCATTTCAACAAACAATTATGGATATATTAGTTCGTTATCATAGAATGCAAGGAAAAAATACTTTATGGCAAGTAGGAACAGATCATGCTGGAATAGCAACACAAATATTAGTTGAACGTCAAATATTTTCAGAAGAAAATAAAACTAAAAACGATTATAGCAGGGAAGATTTTATTAAAAAAGTTTGGATATGGAAAAAAAAATACAATAGTATTGTAACTAAACAAATGCGACGTTTGGGGATTTCTGTCGATTGGGATCATGAAAAATTTACTTTAGATCCTGATATTTCTATTGCTGTTCAAGAAGCGTTTATTATCTTATATAATAATCATCTTATTTATCAAAAAAAAAGATTGGTACATTGGGATTCAAAGTTAGAAACAGTAATTTCAGATTTAGAGGTTGCTCATCGAGTAGAAAAAGGAAAAAAGTGGTTTATTAAGTATCCAGTAGTCAAAAATAATCTTTTTTCAACTTGTAATATTGAATATTTAATTGTTTCTACAACTAGACCTGAAACTTTATTAGGGGATACAGCTATCGCAGTAAATCCTAAAGATAGTAAATATAATAAGTTTATTGGCAATTTTGTAAAATGTCCTTTGATCAATCGTATCATTCCTATTATTGGTGATGAATATGCTGATATAAAAAAAGGAACAGGTTGCGTTAAAATAACTCCAGCACATGACTTTAATGATTATAAGGTAGGAGTTCGTCATAAATTACCAATGATTAATATTTTTTCTTTTGATGGAAAAATTAAATGTATTGCTGATGTTTATGATCATCATGGTAATTTGTCTAATATATACAGTAATTCCATTCCTAAATTATTTCAAAAATTAGATATCTTATCTGCACGAGTAAAAATTATAGAAGAAATTAAAAATTTAGGATTATTGAAAAAAACTGAAGAATGTAATATTACTATTCCTTATAATGATCGAACTGGAGTGATTATTGAACCTATTCTTACAAATCAATGGTATTTGAAAATATCAAAATTAGCTCGCGTTGCTATTGATGCTGTAAAAGAAAAAAAAATTAAATTTATACCTGGGCAGTATAAAAGTATGTATTTTTCCTGGATGAAAAATGTTGAAGATTGGTGTATTTCTCGTCAATTATGGTGGGGACATCGAATTCCTATATGGTATGATGCTGAAAAAAATATATATGTTGGAAAAGATGAAAAAACAATACGAAAGAAATATTCTCTTTCAAATGATATTTTGTTAAAGCAAGATGAAGATGTTTTAGATACATGGTTTTCTTCTGGATTATGGACGTTTTCTAGTTTAGGTTGGCCTAAAAAAACAACATTTTTAAAACTTTTTCATTCTACTAATGTTTTAGTAAGCGGTTTTGATATTATTTTTTTTTGGATTGCTAGAATGATTATGTTGACAATGTATTTTATTAAAGATAAAAATGGCAATCCTGAAGTACCATTTAAAAATGTTTATATAACCGGATTAATTCGAGATGATCAAGGTATGAAAATGTCAAAATCAAAAGGAAATGTAATTGATCCTTTAGATATGATAGATGGAATATCTTTATCAGATTTAATTAAAAAAAGAACGAGTCATTTGTTACAATCGAATTTATCTGAAAAAATTATTGAACGTACTACAAAACAATTTCCACATGGTATAACATCCACTGGAACAGATGCATTGCGTTTTACTTTTTCTGCATTAGCTGCTAATACACGTGATATACATTGGGATATAAATAGATTAAAAGGATATCGTAATTTTTGTAATAAACTTTGGAATGCAAGTCGATTTGTTTTAATGAACACTAAAAATCATCATTTTTTAGAAATTAATTTACAAGAAGATATGTTATTAATAAATCGATGGATTTTAATAGAAAGCAATAATGTAGTTAAATTATATCGTGATTCGTTAGATACTTATCGTTTTGATATTGCTTCTAATATTTTATATGATTTTATTTGGAATATTTTTTGCGATTGGTATTTAGAATTTACAAAAATTATTATTAAAAATGGTTCTGATAAACAAATTTATCATACTAAAAATGTTTTACTTTATATTCTAGAATTAATTTTGAGAATGGCTCATCCAATTATTCCATTTATTACAGAAGAGATTTGGCAACGTATAAAATTAATTGTTAATTCAAAAGAAGAAACAATTATGCTGCAACCTTTTCCAAAATATAATCATGCATTAACCAATGTAAACATATTAAATAATATGAATTGGATAAAAGATGTAATTGTATTTTTAAGACAAATTAGAATTAGTATGCGTGTTAATACTACTAAATTATTGCCATTATTTTTTTATAATATCACTTCTGAAAAAAAAATAATTATTGATGAAAATGCTTTATTTCTAAAAAAGATAGCTTTTTTAGAAAGTATTACAATATTATTTGAGAAATATGATGAAAATTTATATGTAAAAAAAATCATTAATGAAGTAGAAGTAATAATTCCTATATTAAAATTAGTAAATGTACAAGAAGAATTGGATAGATTAAAAAAAGAAGAAAAAATGCTTCAAAGAAGTATTATTCTTATAAAAGAAAAACTTGTAAATAAAAACTTTTTAACTCATGCTCCAGAGAAAATAATAATTCAAGAAAAAAATAAGTTATTAAAACTAAATGAAACACATTTAGAATTATGTAAAAAAATAAAAAAATTTATAAATTTATCTCACATATCATAATTTTTTTATTTTAATACATGTAATTTGTTAAATATATTTATGTGAAAAGCATTAAAATTTTTAATAATCTTTTCTTAAATTCTTTCATTTTTTAAAAATCAAGGTATGTTTTATGTCCATTTTACATAATATTTCTCCTAGAAAACAATTAAAAAAACAAATGTTATCTGATAGTACAAAACGTTTAAATTTATGTTTCTATAAATATTTCGAGATAAAAAACCCACAGGAATATCGAAATACAATTTATGAGCATTTTTATCGAAATAATATTTTAGGAAGAGTATATATTGCTAATGAAGGTATTAATGCTCAAATTAGCATTCCAAAAACAAATTATCTTATTTTAAAAAAATTTTTATATCACTTTGATCCATGTTTAAATAATTTATATATCAATCAATCATTAAATAATGAAAAATCTTTTTGGATGCTTACTGTAAAAGTTAAAGAAAAAATTATATCGGATGGTATTAAAGAACCATTTTTTGATCCGAATCATGTAGGTGTTCGTATTAAATCAAAAGCAGTGAATTCAATGTTAAATGATAAAAATACAATATTTGTTGATATGAGAAATTCTTATGAATATGAAATAGGTCATTTTGAAAATGCAGTAGAAATTAAAAGTAAAACGTTTAGAGAACAATTACAAAAAGTTGTCAAAGTTATGCAGTATGCTAAAGATAAAAAAATTGTTATGTACTGTACTGGTGGAATTCGTTGTGAAAAAGCTACTGCTTGGATGTATTTTAATGGTTTTCAACATATTTATCATATTCAAGGAGGAATTATTGGTTATGTAAATGATGCTAAAAAAAATAATTTACCAATTTTTTTTAAAGGAAAAAATTTTGTTTTTGATCATCGTATGTCTGAAAAAATTTCTGATGATGTCATATCTTTTTGTCATCAATGCAATAAATCTTCAGATAATTATGTTAATTGTAAAAATAATTTATGTCATCTTCTTTTTATTCAATGTATAAATTGTTTTAATATTTTTAATGGTTGTTGCTCTTATAATTGTATAAAAAAAATATAGTATTATTTTTTTGAATTTAATTGTTATGTTTTTTTATTGCAGTAGATTTCTCTAAATGTTCCCAATATATTAATAATTCTTCTAGTTCTTTTTCTTTTTCAGATAATATTTTTAACGTTGATAACTTATTTTCTAAATCTTTTTTAAAAAAATCTATTTTATTTATCTTATTTTGTAATTTTTTAATCTGAAGTTCTGTTTTTTCTATTTTTAAAAATATATCATTTAAATTTTTTTTTATTTTATTTTGTGTTATTTTTTTTAAATGATGATTTATTTTAATTTTTCTTTTTTTAGAACTTTTTTCTTTTCTTTTTATACTGTTAAATTTTCCAACATGAGTACTAATTATTCCATTTTTTTCAAAATACCAATATTTATTTATTGTATTATTTATAAATGTTTCATCATGACTAACTAATAAAACAGTGCCTTTATAATTTATAATAATTTTTTCTAATAGTTGTAAACTATCTAAATCTAAATCATTTGTAGGTTCATCGAGAATCAAAACATTACTTGGTTTTAGGAATAATTTCGCTAATAATAATCTATTACGTTGACCACCAGATAACGTTTTTACTAAAGATTGTAACTCATTAGGTTTAAATAGAAATGCATTTAAATATTTTACTATAAGCTCTATATTTCCATAGTGCATATTTTCTAATATGGATTTATTTGAATCTAACAAGGATCTATTTTGATCAAAATATGATATTTTTAATCCTGTATTTCTATAAATTTTCCCTCTTTTTGGTTGTTTTTCTCCTATAAGAATTTTAATCATGGTACTTTTACCACATCCGTTATCTCCGATTAATCCTAATTTATCACCGTTTTGAATTATTGATGAAAAATTTTTAATAATATACTGATCGTTTATAGAAAAGTCTATATTTTCTAATTCAAAAAGAATTTTCCCTAAATGATGTCTAGATTGATTCGCTTTAATTTTCCCTAATTTTTCTATTTTTTGATAATCATCATTTTCTTTTCGAAGTGTTTTTAAGTTTTTAACTCTACCTTCATTTCGAATAGAACGTGCTTTAACACATTTTCTAATCCATAATTCTTCTTTTTTTAATTTTTTATCGAATATTTTTTTTTTAATTTGTTCAATGCGATTACTTTCATTTTTTAATTTTATAAAATTATCATAATTTCCTGGCCAAGAAATTAATTTTCCACCATCAAGATCTATAATACGAGTAGATATATTTTTAATAAAATTTCTATCATGTGATACAAATAATATACTTCCAGTAAATTTATCTAAAAATTTTTCTAACCATCTTACTGTTTTTATATCTAAATGATTAGTTGGTTCATCTAGTAATAGTAGATCTGATTGTCCTACTAATACTCGACTTAATGTAACTTTTCTTAATAAACCACCAGATAATTCAGATAATAATGTATTTTTTT
Organism: Buchnera aphidicola (Lipaphis pseudobrassicae); assembly: GCF_005081185.1. GTDB lineage: Bacteria > Pseudomonadota > Gammaproteobacteria > Enterobacterales > Enterobacteriaceae > Buchnera > Buchnera aphidicola_AD. The sequence goes on along the minus strand of NZ_CP034870.1, from coordinate 400,467 downwards.
CTAGTTTAATATTTTCAATAATTTTTATTATTTTTATATTATCTTCTATTTTGATAGTTTTTTTATTTGGAATAATTGAATCATTATTTATTATACTTTTTTTGTATAATCCCGAAACAATAAAGTCATATATAGAAATATCAAGATTGTTTGGATTAGTTTGTTTAAGATAAGATATTTTTATATTTTTTTTGTAAAAAATTCTACCATTATCTAAATCTTGTGTTTTATTTATAACTTTTAAAATAGTTGATTTTCCAGTGCCATTTTTACCAATTAAACATATTCTTTCACGTGGATTAATATGAAGTGTACTATTTTTTAAAATTTGTACATCATTAAATGACAAATAAGCGTTTTGTATACTAATAAGTGACATAAATTTTTTATCTTTAAATTTATCGAGTATGTTTAATAATCCAGGAATGATATAACTTTGAATTATTCATGTAATCTTTAGATTGAGTTTTTTTTGTTATGTTTTTTGCGGATAATTTTATTTTATTTAGAGCATCTAAATTAATTTGAAAATTATGTTTGGAACTTGAGAAAATGATATTACCATTTACACGTAATATTGTTTTCAAATCTTGAATAACATTAAGATAATCTCTTGTTAACTCAAAAGATTTATTCATTTTCTTGGAATTTGAAAAGGTCGGTGGATTGATAAAAATAAGATCAAATTTCTTGTTGGTTTTTTTTATCCAATCTAGACAATTTGCTTGAATAAAATTATGTTTAGTACTTGTCAAGTTATTAATTAACATGTTTTTCATAGACCATTGTATATAAGTATTGGACATATCTATACTAGTGGTACTCTTTGCTTCACCTAATCCAGCGTAAACAGTTGCAGTTCCAGTATATGAAAATAAATTTAAAAAATCTTTTCCTTTAGATATTATGCCTATTAGCTTTCTTATTAATCTTGTTTCTAAAAATAATCCAGTATCTAAATAGTCTGTTAAATTAACTAAAAATTTTGCATGATATTCTTTAATTTGTATAAAATTACTTTTATTAAATAATTTTTGATATTGTGTGTTATTCTTATTTTTTTTTCTAATTTTTAATATTATATTGTTAATATCAATAGACAGTATTTCTTTAGTATAATATATAGCATTGCATAATCTTTGATGTGCTTTTTTACAATTTATAATTTTAGGCGCTTTGTATTCTTGCACAACTATCCATTTTTTGTAAACATCTACTATTATATTATAATTAGGTAAATCAGCGTTATATAGACGAAAACATTCTATTTTTTCTTGAATAGTCCACTTTTTTAATTTTTTAAAATTTTTTCTTATTCTATTTTGATATTCATTATTCTCAGAAATAGGATTATTTAAGAAAATTTGATAGTTTTTTTGAATACAATTTAATGTTCCATTTTTTAGAATATATTTTTGATACGATTGCATTTGTAAAAAATTTAATAAAAAATTTGATGAGCTTAAAATCGATAACTGCCAATTCTCGAAATATTTTTTTAAAACTATACCTAATTGTACATATAATCCAACTAATTGGTTTTCTGCTTCTTTTCTTTGTCCATATGGTGGGTTACTTAATATTATTCCAATTTCTTTTTTATTATAAATATTTTTTAAATTATTTAAATTTTTTATAAAAAATTGAATTATTGTTGATAATCCTGCGTTAAATGCATTGATTTTAGCTTTTTTTATAATTTCGGAATCGTAATCATATCCTATAAAATAATTTTTATGGCATTTTTTTAATCCTATTTGAAATCTTTTTTTCGCAGTTTGATAAATGTCTTGCCATAAATTATTATTATGTTTTTTCCAAAATTGAAATCCCCATTTTAATCTATTTAATCCAGGTGCTTTGTCGCAGGAGATCATTGCAGCTTCAATTAATAATGTTCCTGATCCACACATAGGATCTACTATAGGAGATTCTCCTGTCCATTTTGAGTTCAATACTATTGCTGCAGCTAAGTTTTCTTTAATAGGAGTAGAATTACAAAGTTTTCGATATCCTCTTTTATATAAAGCATCTCCACTTAAATTTAACATCATATGTATTACATTGT
>NZ_CP034870.1:384997-398291 GCF_005081185.1 Buchnera aphidicola (Lipaphis pseudobrassicae) | reverse complement strand
ATATTATATGTATTTTTATAAAGATCATGAATATTTTTTATTTTAAATGTTGTTATATGTAAAAAAATTCGTGATGCAATGCGACTCCACATTAAACTTTGATATAATAATTTATCATTTGCGTCATAATAAACTCCTCCACGTTGTACACTTAAATTTTTAGCACCTAAATATAAAAGTTCTTTTTCTAATAATTTTTCAGTTCCAAAATTTGTACTTGCAAACAAATAGTTCATTTTATTTTTATCAATCAATTTTTTTTAATTGAAATATTATATGTTTTATTTTTATATATTTGTCTATTAATTTGTTAAAATTCAATCTAAATTTTTTATATTCATAAATATTATTAAATTATTATTAAATATAACTATATAAAGAAAATTTTATATATTTTTAATAATATTTCTAATTAGTTTTGGACCATGATATATTAGTCCGGAATATATTTGTATTAAACTGGCTCCTGATTTTATTTTTTCTTTTGCAGAATAAATTGAATTAATTCCTCCCACTCCAATAATAGGAATTTTCTTTTTTAAACTTTTTGATAATATTGAAATTACATTAGTACTTTTCTTTTGTAAAGGTAATCCACTTAATCCACCTTTTTGATAAATTTTTTTTAAGTTATTTTGTATTGACGAATGGTCTAATGTTGTATTAGTAGCAATTACTGCATCTATTTCATATCGGATTAATTGTTTGGAAATATTAAGCAATTCTTTTTTTGATAAATCTGGTGAAATTTTAATAGCTATTGGAACATATTTTAAATATTTTTTGTGTAATTCATGTTGTTTTTTTTTTATTTTATACAATAAACTTTTAAAGTTTTGTCCATATTGCAAAGTTCTTAAATTAATAGTATTTGGAGAAGAAATATTAATAGTTATATAACTTGCGTAAATGTAAATTTTTTCCATACATATTAAATAATCTTGAACAGCATTATCAATGTTGGTATTTTTATTTTTTCCAATATTTACACCTATAATTTCTTTAAAACGAGATTTTTTTATATTTTTAATTAAATTTTCTATTCCTAAATTATTGAATCCCATTTTATTAATTATAGCTTCTTTGGAAGTAATTCTAAATATTCTTGGTTTGATATTTCCATATTGAGGTAAAGGTGTAACAGTTCCAACTTCAATAAAACCAAAACCCATTTTTGATAAACAATCTATATATTCTCCATTTTTATCTATTCCAGCAGCTATTCCTAATTTATTTTTGAATGTCAATCCCATACATGTTATTTTTTTTGATGGTATTTTATGTGTAAAAAAAAAATCTTGTAATAATTGAAAACTCTTAGAATTAATACATTTAAATGTTAAATTATGAGATTTTTCTGCATCTATTAAAAATAATAGTTTACGAATGAAATAATAAAACATTATAATTCCTTTTTTAGTTAAGTAAAATTTGGTAAATAAATTAAAGTATTTTTATTATTAAAAATAACTTATTTTTTTAAAAAACTATTATTTTTATGAAAAATTGATAACTTTTTTATTTATGTTATATTTTTATATAATAGATTCATGTTATTTATTGCAATATAAAATTAATATAGTATTTTTGCTTTAACATAATTAGTGATATAAAAGTAAGAAATAAAAATTAGAATATACTATGAAATATTATGATTATCCAATAATAAAAACAATTCTTGATACTGATGTATATAAATTTTATATGCAGCAAGCTGTTTTTTATAATTATGAGGATGTAAATGTAGCAGCTGAATTCATTTGTAGAGGAGATAATGTATTAGGTTGTTATTCTGATGTTTTATTAGAACAAATTAGTATGATGCAAACTTTAGCTTTGAGTGATGAAGAATATATTTATATGACTTCTTTTCCGTTTTTTAAACAAGAATATTTACATTGGTTGCGAAATTTTCGTTATAATGCTTCTCAAGTAAAAATTAAAAATCATCAAGGTAAATTAAACATTCAAATAACTGGATTATGGAAAGAAGTAATATTATGGGAAGTTCCTATTTTAGCTTTAATTAGCGAAATTTTTCATAACGATTTATCTTCAGAAGTAACTTCTCAAAATGCTATAAAACATTTGGATTACAAATTAAAAAATTTTTTTTATTTTACTAAAAGCATAGATTTATCTCGTTTAAAAATTGTTGATTTTGGGACAAGAAGAAGATTTTCTTATGACGTTCAATATGCAGTTGTCACAAGATTAAAAGAAAAATTTCCATTTTTTATTGGTTCTAGTAATTATCATATATCACGTATACTAAAATTATCACCAATAGGAACACAATCTCATGAATGGTTTCAAGCACATCAACAAATTAGCTCAAATTTAGAAAAAAGTCAAATTCTAGCATTAAAAACATGGTTGTATCAATATAATAACCATTTAAATATAGCTCTTACCGATTCTATTAATATGGATTCTTTTTTACGTGATTTTAACTTATATTTTACTTCTTTTTATCAAGGAATAAGACATGATTCAGGGGATCCAATAAAATGGGGTGAGAAAGCTTTAAAACACTACGAAAAATTAGGTATTGATCCTTTTACTAAAACATTATTGTTTTCAGATAATTTAGATTTTAAAAAAATTATATCTCTTTATAAAAAATTTAGTAACAGAATTAATGTAATTTTTGGAATAGGTACAAAATTAACATGCGATATTCCTGATGTAAAACCATTAAATATAGTAATTAAATTAGTAAAATGTAATGGAAAACCTGTTGCTAAATTATCTGATAGTCCAGGAAAAACTTTTTGTTTAGATCAAAAATTTTTAAAGTATTTATGCAAAGTATTTAACGTATCACTAAAAAATAGATAATATATAGATATATTGATAGTTTTTATGCTATTTATAAAAATGTATCTTTACACTAACAAGTGTAAATATTGTTTATATTTTAAATTAAAAATCATTGAAAAAATTTATTTTTTTAAATTTAGAATAAATTAATATAAAAAATATTAAAAAACTTGTTTCATAATTTTTTATATATTTTGTTTTGTTAATTTTAAATAATAGACGTATAAAAGGAAAGCATTTATGAATACAGTATCAATATCAGATATATATAAAAATGATATTACAATTAATAGTTCAATTACTGTATATGGATGGGTTCGAAGCCGTAGAGATTCAAAATTAGGCTTTTCTTTTATTACAATTTATGATGGTTCGTGTTTTTATTCTATACAAGTTATTGCAAATAATACTTTATCTAATTATTATAAAGAAATTTTGCATTTGACCGTTGGATGTTCTGTAAAACTGACAGGCGTATTAATATTATCTATTGGAAATAATCAAAAATATGAAATTCAAGCAAAAATAATTAAAGTTTTAGGTTGGATTAAAAATCCAGATACTTATCCTATATCTGCTAAAAAACATAGTTTGGAATATTTGAGAGAAGTTTCTCATTTAAGACCTAGAACTAATTTAATAGGAGTAATAACTAGAATAAGAAATCATATATTATATTCATTGCATCGTTTTTTTTACAAAAAAAACTATTATTGGATTCCTACTCCTATTATTACCGGATTAAATACTGAAGGTGCTGGGGAAATGTTTCGTGTTTCAACTTTAGATATGAACAATACTCCTAAAGAAACAGATGGTTCCGTTGATTTTAAAAAAGATTTTTTTGGAAAAGAATCTTTTTTAACTGTTTCGGGTCAACTAAATTTAGAAACATATGCTTGTGCTTTATCTAAAGTTTATAGTTTTGGTCCTACATTTCGTGCTGAAAATTCTAACACTAGTCGTCATTTAGCAGAATTTTGGATGTTAGAAGTAGAATCAGCTTTTACAAATTTAAATGATATATCAGATTTTTCTGAATATATGCTAAAATATATTTGCGGATCTATTTTAAAAAATTGTATTTCAGATCTTAATTTTCTTAAAAATTATGTTGATTCTGATATTATTAACCGTTTAAAAAAATTTTTAGAAATCAATTTTATACGTATAGATTATATAGAAGCTATAGATATTTTAATTGATTCTAAAGTTATATTTAAAAAATCTGTTTCTTTTGGTACTGATTTATCTTCTGAGCATGAACGATATCTTGTAGAAAAATATTTTAAATCTCCTGTTATAATAAAAAATTATCCAAAAGAATTAAAAGCATTTTATATGAGATTAAATAACGATAAAAAAACTGTTGCAGCAATGGATGTATTAGTTCCAAAAATTGGAGAATTAATAGGTGGTTCTCAGCGTGAGGAACGTATTGAAATTTTAGATGAACGTTTAGTGGAATTGGGGTTAAAAAAAGAAAACTATTGGTGGTATAGAGATCTTCGTAAATATGGTACAGTTCCACATTCAGGATTTGGAATGGGTTTTGAAAGATTAATTTCTTACTTTACTGGAGTTTCAAATATACGCGATGTTATTCCATTTCCACGTACTGTTAATAATTCTAATTTCTGAAGAAAATTTTTTAATCTTTATTCAGTAAATATATTATTTCATTAAATTTATTTTTATATAGAAAAATATATAAAAAATAATATTTATTTTTTATAAAAATTTATATTGATATATAATTTATATATTCATTAAACAGGTAATATAAAAAATTATGATAAATCGAAAATCTTTAGCAATTGCAATACCATTATTATTATCAACTAGTAGTGTAGTTAACGCTGTAGAAATTTTTAATAAAAATGGTAATGAATTAGAACTATACGGAAGTATTAATCCTAGTCATGAATTCTCCCACAAATTTTTATCAAAAAAAATTGAATCACATAACGATAATACAAATGCTATTTTAGGTTTTTCAGGAAAAGCAAAAATTACTGATGAACTAATAAGTTATGCAACTGTTGAATATGGAACTGATTTTGTTTCTCCAGAAGATATTATTAGTAATAAACAACAATCTAATAGTATACGTTTAGGTTATGCTGGTTTCAAGTATGGAAATTGGGGTTCAATAGATTATGGTCGTAATTATGGTATTTTTCATGATGTAGAATCTTTAACAAACCATATTCCTTATATTACTAAAAATAGTGCTTTTAATAATAACGATACTTATATGATAGGTAGAAACAATAGTCTTCTTACTTATCGAAACAATAATATTTTTGGTTTTTTTGATGGAATTAGTTTTGCACTACAATATCAAGATCAATCTACAAATAAAATAGCTAATCAAGAAAATAGTTCTAGTTGGGGTGCATCTTTGAAATATAAAACTGATGCTGGATTAACAGCTATTGGTTCTTGTTTTTCTTCTGAAAGATTTAAAAATGATAAAACAAAAAGTGAAAAACTTCCTACTATTAGTGCATATGGACTAGGTTTTAAATATGATGCAAATGATATATATATTGCTGCGTTTTATGGGGCAGGAAGTAATTTAAAACCATTTAACATTGATGATAAAAACAATGATCCATCTAGCGAAGGTTATATAAATAAAATAGAAAATATTGAAGCAATTGCAGAATATAATTTTCATTCTGGTTTTTATCCTTCTTTAAGTTATTTAGATTCTAAAGGACAACATTCAAATATAAGTAAAGATGATTTTAGTCAAAATACTTGGGATTTAGCAAAACAAATTAATATTTCAACTCGTTATGAGTTTAATAAAAATATTTCTACATATATGAATTATAAAATTAATTTGTTAAAAAGTACTAATAAACTTGTTAAAACAAACAATATTCCTACAGATAATGTTATTGGTGCTGGATTAGTTTATCAATTTTAATTTTTTAAATATATATTTTTAAAATAAATTTTACATATTTTTATAATTATTAAGAGTTAGAACTTTCTACTGATTTATAAATAAAAAAATCTATTTTTCATACTAAAAATAGTATTATATACTAATTTTTTTGTATAAGTATCAGTAGAAAGAACTACTCTTATTAAATAATAAATTATTAAAGATATATACATTTACTGTTAATAACATTTTTCATTTTATAAATAAAATTTTTTTGTTTTTAAAAATATTATTTCTCCTGTTTCAACTAAAATTAATTTCACAGTCAAAGATAAAGGGTCATGATCTCCCGAAATATAACTTTCTAAATAATATTTGACATGATTATTTCGAGACAATAGTATTGCAGTACTGATATTGGTTAAGTTTGTTATATTTGATAACCCTAATTTTTTTTTAGATTTTTTAATGGTTTTATCAGTAATAAAATGAACATGATGAGTATTTTTAGATATTTTATATTTTATAATATTTGTTAACTTTTTTGTATCTATAATATTATTCGTATCATTTTTTAATACATTGACAAAAAATAAGGAATTATCAAATATAAACATATTTTTATATTTTAAAAAATCTATAATAATGCTTTCTGTAACATCATCAAAATTTAAAAAAATAGATGATGATTTTGTTTTATTTATTAAATTTTCCTCTATTTTTTTCACAGTAGAACAACTATTAATAAAAATAACAATACACAACATAGATAATAAATGTTTAATCAAATTTTATCCTTAGTCTTAAAGGAAACTAAATATTCTTTTATACTATAACAATACACTTAGTTTTTTACCTCCTAATAAATGCATATGAAGATATTCTATTTCTTGTCCTGCATTTTTATTACAATTTACAACAATTCTATATCCTTCTTTGCTTATTTTCTTTTCTTTTGCAATATTTACCGCAATATAAAACATGTGACCTAAAATATCTTTATTTTTTTTGTTGATATCATTTAATGATGCAATAAAAATATTAGGTATAATTAATATATGTACTGGAGCTTTAGGTTTTATATCTTCAAAAGCAGTTATTTTTTTATCTTCATAAATGATATTTGCTGATATTTTTTTTTCAACTATTTGTTTAAAAATTGAACTATTTGACATAATTTTTGCTCTTTATTACGAAAAATAATATTTATATATAACTTATTTTTTTATAAAACACTCGTACTGTAATCTTTTTTATAGATTTTTTATATATTCATCTATAGCAGTTTTAATATTCTCAGATCTAGTTCCGAAAACAGCTTGTATGCCGGATCCTGAAACAATAATTCCAGCTGCACCAAGATCTTTTAAATCTTTTTGATTTACCTTAGATATCTCTAAAACTGTTATTCTTAATCTTGTGATACATGCATCTAGATTTTTAATATTATTTTTTCCGCCTAAAGCGTTAACAATATATGGTGCAATTTCAATATTATTTTTTAATAAAATACTATTTTGTTTTGCTTCTCTTCCTGGTGTCTGTAAATTAAAATTAACAATTAAAAAATAAAAAACACTATAATATAATAATCCATAAAGTATCCCAACAACAGGAAATAATAGTATATGATTACTATTACCACTTAATACTATAAAATCTATAAAACCATGTGAAAAACTAGTTCCTGCTCGCATATCTAAAAAAATACAAATAGGAAAAGATAATCCAGCTAAAATAGAATGTATAATATATAAAATAGGTGCAACAATAATAAATGAAAACTCAATTGGTTCAGTAATTCCTGTTAAAAATGCAGTTAAAGCTGCTGAAAGCATAATACTTCCAATTTTAGCTCTATTTTCTTTTTTAGCTGTATGCCAAATTGCTAATGCAGCTCCAGGAAGACCGTACATTTTAAAAATAAATCCACCTGATAGATTTCCAGCGGTAGTATCTCCGGCCATATATCTAGCAATGTCTCCATGAAAAATTTGTCCTGCAGAATTAGTGTATTCCCCAATCTGCATTTGAAAAGGAACATTCCATATATGATGTAATCCAAATGGAACTAAAGCTCTTTCTACTAATCCATAAAGAGTGAAAGCAAGAATAGGATTTTGATAAGCTGCCCAATGAGAAAAAACTTGAATACCATGTCCAATAGGAGGCCATATTACAGATAATAATAAACCTATTAGTATAGTAGATAATCCTGAAATAATTGGAACAAATCTTTTCCCAGAAAAAAACCCTAAATATTCAGGTAATTGAATACGATAAAATTTATTAAACATATACGAAGCAATAACACCTGCTATAATACCTCCTAGTATACCAGTATCAGAAAGATGTTTATCTTTTATTACATGAATAGTTGTATGTAAAATTATTGGTTCAACTACTGACATTGTTTCAATTAAGATACCGTAAGAAACCACTGCAGCTAATGCTGCAACACCATCATTTTTAGTAAATCCAAGAGCAACTCCAATTGCAAAAATAAGTGGCATATTGCTAAATATAGATCCTCCTGTTTGAGCCATAATCTGAGAAACAATGTCTGGCAACAAGTTAAAATGTGCGGATCCTATTCCTAAAAGTATTCCTGCAATAGGTAATACTGAAACGGGCAACATAAGTGATTTACCAACTTTTTGAAGGTTTGCAAATACGTTTTTAAACACGTTAAAAGACTCCTAAATATATATAAGAATTATAAAGATATGATATATATATATTTTATTTATAAAAAAATTATCATGTGTTTATATTTTTTATATGAAATAATGTACGAAAATTTTTTGTTGTAATATCTGCTAGTGTTGTTATATCTATTTTCATCAATAAAGATATATATTTTGCTATATCAAATAAATATGCCGGTTGATTTTCTAATCCTCGATATGGTATTGGTGATAAATATGGTGCATCTGTTTCTATTAATAAATGTTCTAATGGTATTTTTTTTATTACATTTTTTAATTCTATAGAATTTTTAAAAGTAATAATTCCTGATATAGAAATGTAAAAACCTAGATCTAATAATTTATATACTGATTCATAGCTTTCAGTAAAAGAATGTAATACTCCTTTACATTTTTCTGCATTTTCTTCTTTAAGAATTTTTATAGTATCATCAATAGAATTACGAGAATGTACTATAATGGGTTTATTTGTTTTTATTGCAATTCTAATATGTTCTCGGAAAAAATCTTTTTGTATATTTTTAGTCATCGATGAATAATAATAATCTAATCCTGTTTCACCTAACGCGACTACATTTTTTATATAAGATTGCTCTTCTATCTTTTTAGATATAATTTGTATTGTATAAAAATTTTTTAGTTCTTTTTTGCAATTTAAAGGGTGAACACCACAAGAATAAAAAATAGATTGGTTGTTTTTTGATAATTTTTGAATTTTATAGAAATTTTTTATTGAAGTTGATACTGCTAATAAGTATTTTACATGTTTTTTATAAGATTTATCCAATACATCTTCTATATTTTTATGTAATAGATTATAATTTAATCTATCAATATGACAGTGTGAATCACTTAAAAACATTATTTTTTTCTCTTTTATAAAAGTGATCTTATAATTAAGTTAAAAGCACAAAATTTAAAATTTTTTCCCATTTCATTAATTGTTCCATTAATAATAATTCATAGTTAACTCCAGGTATATTTAATAGTCTATGTATGCACTGCATCCAAGTTCGAATACTAATATCTAAAATATAATTTGTATGGTTATAAGAGATAAATTGAATCAATTCTATTTGATCAATATTAGTTAAATATTTTTTTTTACTAAAGTTAAATTTAATAGCATCAAGTAATATTGAACATATCCATTGTATTTTAATTACACTATCTTTGTGATGTAATATTTTTAATATTTTTAGTAAATTTTTATATTTAAAACTGTCAAATAAATGTTTACAAAAATTTTCTCTTTCTATCCACATTTCTCCGTTAATAAATTTTTTTGCAGATATAGGTGAGCCTTGATTAATTCGCAATGCAGCTAAATATGATCTGTTTTTCTCATGTGTTTCATTTTTTAACCATGTCAAACTGTCTTCTTCTTTTGGGATAAAAATTTTATATAAAATACAACGGCTGTTTAGTGTTAAATATAAATTTGAATTATCATAATTTATAAGGAAAAACCAAGTGTTTTTTGGCGGTTCTTCTAAAGTTTTTAAAAGACCATTTACTGCAGAATGTGTCAAATTTCTAATATTTGATAAGAAAATAACTTTACTTCCTCCTTGTTGTGAACGTTTAAATATTTTTTCATTTATGATTCGTATATCTTCAATATTAAATATTTTATTTTTTAACTCGTGTAAATCTGGATGGTTTCTAGAAAGCATTAATTTACAACCATGACACTCATTACAAAATTTTATCCCTTTAGATTGTAGACATAATAACCATCTACTAATACACCAAACTAAATTAGAGATTCCCATTCCTTTTTGAGTTTTTATAAGAATTGCATGGTGAGCTTTGTTAATTTGATATTGATGAATAATTTTTTTATATGGTTTTATTAACCAAGGATATAAGTTCATATAACTTGTTTATTTAGCCAATTGGATATTTGTTTTGTAATGTTTTCAGAAACAGTTTGCATATTTAAATTAGCATTAATTTTTATGATGTTTTTATTTAGCTTTATTTGTTGTAAATAAATTTTTCTTACTTTTTTAAAAAATTGTAAAGATCTACTTTCAATTAAATCTAAAGGGTTTCGTTTTAGTGCTCTTTTTAACCCTATTTTTGGTGATACATCTAAATAGACAGTTAAATCTGGAATAAAATCTTCTAAAAAAAAAGATTGTAATTTAGTTATTATTGTTTTTTTTATTCCTAATCCTCCACCTTGATAAGCTAAAGAAGATAAATCGTGACGATCAGAGATGACCCATTTTCCATTTTTTAACGCAGGTTTTATTATTGTTTTAACTAATTGAATTCTTGCTGCATACATTAATAATAATTCGGTTTCTTTTATAAGGTTATCTTTATCGAATTTCTTTTGTATTAATTCTCTTATTTCTTCTGCAATAGGTGTACTACCTGGTTGCCGTACTAATATTACATCTTTAAAATTATATTCATTTAATATATTTTTAATACATATACATGCATTAGTTTTACCTGCACCTTCTAATCCTTCAATTACAATAAATTTATTTTTTTGCATTTTTTTATTTTTGAAAACGAGATTTTATATAATCGATAGATTTTTGCACTGTACTAATTTTTTCTGCTTCTTCATCTGAAATTTCAATGTCAAATTCTTCTTCTAATGCCATAATTAGTTCAACAATATCCAGTGAATCTGCACCAAGATCTTCTGCAAAAGAAGCTTGATTGATAATGTTTTTTTCTTCGATATCTAATTTGTCAAATATTATTTTTTTTATTCGTTTTTCAATGTTGTTCATTACTATAATTTTCCATTTTTCATTTTTAAGTTAACTATTATAATCTTTTATATATATTATACCATAAACATACCACCATTTACATGTAGTGTATGTCCGGTAATATATGATGCTTTTTTTGATATTAAAAACATCACAGCATGAGCTATATCTTTAGTTTTACCTAATTTTTTCATTGGTATTTGAGATAAATATTTTTGATATTGACTTGAATTTAGTGTTTTTATAAAATCTGTTTTAATGATTCCTGGCGAGACAATGTTTACAGTAATGCCTTTTGATGCAACTTCTAATGCTAACGACTTGTGAAATCCTATTAATCCTGATTTTGAAGAACTATAGTTTACTTGTCCTTTATTTCCTGTATAACCAATGATTGAACCAATAGTAATAATTCGACCATATCTTTTTTTCAGCATAGAACGAAGAATATATTTTACAAGATAAAATATTGATGTTAAATTAATATTGATTACATGATTCCACTCGTTATCTGTCATTTTAATCAATAAATTATCTGCTTTAATTCCAGCATTATTAATTAATATATCAATTGAATATTCATTAGAAATATTTTTGATATTATCTATAATAGAATCAGTATTATTTAAATCTAGTATTATACCAAATCCATTTTTTTTTAAATATTTGTTTATTGTATTTACTCCTTTTTCATTTGTTGATGTTCCGATTATTTGTATTCCTTTATTTACTAATTTTTTTGCAATGGCCTTTCCTATTCCACGGCTAGCACCTGTAATTAATGCTATTTTTTTATTATTGTTCATAACTTTCATTTATTGATTTTTTTAAAGGCAATTAAAAAATTTTTTAAATTATTTGTATCGAATGAAATAATTTTTTTATTATTTTTATTTAAATTTGTTAAAATTTTACCAGGACCTATTTCTAACATTATAAAAATTTTTTTAGATTGTATTAAATTTATAATTTCTTTCCATCTTACAGTGCTATAAATTTGTCTAATCAATGCACTTTGAATTTTTTTTGTAGTATTTTCAATTTTTACATCAACATTATTAATTATTGGAATATTTGGTGACCGTATAATACTTAAATGTAATATTTTTTTTAACTGTTTAGAAATTGGTTTCATTAGTATACAATGTGCAGCTATATTAATATTTAAATTAAATATATGTTTAGCACCAAAATTTTTACATATTAAACTTGTTTTACATACAGTGTTTTTATCTCCTGATATCACAGTTTGATTATCAGAATTTATACTAGCTATCGCTACTATTTTTTTTTTTGAAGACATTATTTTACAAATAGATTGAACTATTTTACTTTCTATTCCAATTATTGCTTTCATTAAACCAGGACGATTTATGGTAGTTGCTTCCATTAATTTACCCCGTAAAAAAACAATTTTTAATGCATCAGAGAATTTTATTGAACCAGAGCAAACTAAAGCAGAATATTCACCAAGACTATGTCCCGACATTAAAGAAGGAAGTCTTCCATTTTTTTTTTTCCAAAGTCGATATATTGAAACTGATGCAGTTAGTATTATTACTTGCGTATATTTGTTTTGATTAAGTTTTATTTTTGGTCCTTCTTTTACTAACTTTAATAAATTATCATTTATATAATGTGATGCTTCATTAAAAGTTTGTGTAATAATATTATTATTTTGAAAAAATGAAGATAACATTCCTATATATTGCGAACCTTGTCCTGGAAATAACATTGCAAATGAATTCATTACAGACGCCTAATTTTTTAGTACTTTCTTTTTTAAAAAAAGTTGATTATATATAATAAAAATTATTTCTAATAATTTATTAGATAAAATAAATCTTATTTATTTGAAATATTCGTATTATTGTAAATAACATATATTTAAAAATTAATATTTTTAATGATTTAGTAGTGAAAAATTTAAAAAAATAAAATTAAGTATAATTTCATTTATATTTTAGTATTTTTTTATAAATGGTACTTTTTAAAAGCACCATTTTTTTAACTTTTAAATCACTTTTTTACCTTTGTAATAACCATTAGAAGTAATATGGTGTCGAATATGTATTTCTCCAGAAAATTTATCTATTGATAAAGTTGGTTTTATTAAAACATCATGA
>NZ_CP034870.1:381460-384939 GCF_005081185.1 Buchnera aphidicola (Lipaphis pseudobrassicae) | reverse complement strand
CCATTAAACATTTTAAAAAAACTATTTTAATATAAAAATATCTTTTTTTATATGAAATTTTTTTAAAAATTAAATCATATATTGTAAATACTCTTTGAATATTTTATCTAATGGTGCTTGTATATATGTTTTGTTTCCATTGCTTGGATGAATAAAATTTATTTCACTACAATGCAGTAAAAGTCTATTTATATTAATTTTATTTTTTATATTGATATCTAGGTTTTTTTTTCCATAGTTTTTATCAAAAAATATTGGATGTCCCACATATGAAGTATGTGCTCGAATTTGATGGGTTCTACCGGTCTTAGGTATGATTGATAATAATGTTGATGAAGAAAATCGTTTTATTACTGTAAACAGAGTTTCTGAATCTTTTCCGGATGGGTGAATTAATGTTTTTTTTTTGTATTTTGTGATTTAATTTTTAGTAATGGTTCTGAAATTCTTTTTATTTTAAAAGGCCATAAACCATGTACTAATGCTATATATTTTTTTTTAATTTGTTTTTCTCTTAATTGTCTATGTAAAGATATTAAAGATAAACGTTTTTTTGCTAGTATTAATATGCCTGACGTGTCACGATCAATACGATGTACCAGCTCAAGAAATTTTTCCATTGGACGTAATTTTCGAAAATATTCAATAACTCCAAAATTTAATCCACTTCCACCATGTACTGCAATCCCTGAAGGTTTATTAATAATTAATAAATCATTATCTTCATATATAATATTATTTAACAAATTTATGGTGTGATTTGAAGGAAAAAAATTTTTTTTTATATTATTTGAGACTTTTATTGGTGGAATTTTAATCATATCTCCTAATTTTAATTTATAATATGGTCTGATTCTTTTCTTATTAATTCGAATTTTTCCTGTTCTTATAATGCGATAAATCATACTTTTAGGTAAGTGTTTAAACTTGCTATGTATAAAATTATCTAATCGTTGGTTTATCATATCTTTATTAATATATATAATAGATACAGGTAGTATTTTATCTTTCATTAAAAAAATCTCTATTTTAAAGTAATTTTTTTAATTTTTGTTTATTATAATATAATTGTTTGTATAAATATATTAATTAAATTATTTAATATTTAATAAAATATTAAAAAAGTATTTTAATTTTTTTATTATCTTATTTATAAAAAATATCAATTTTATTTGTATATATTGTTTTTCATATTTACATTTCTTTTTTATTTTATTTTTTTATAAAAAACTTATTTTTATAGGTATTTCAAATAGAAATCATATTATGATAATAAGAAATGAATTTTTACTAGTTTATATTTCCTGTTGATGCATTTACTTATTTATAAAAATAAGAGAGAAAAAGTTACAATGAAAAGAATGTTAATTAATGCAACTCAGCAGGAAGAGTTGCGTGTAGCCCTTGTTGATGGTCAACGATTATATGATCTTGATATAGAAACTTTAGGATCAGAACAAAAAAAATCAAATATATACAAAGGGAAAATTGCTCGTATTGAACCTAGTTTAGAAGCAGCTTTTGTAGATTATGGTGAAGAAAAACATGGATTTTTACCATTAAAAGAAATTTCTAAAAATTATTTTCCAAAAGGTTTTATTTATAATTTACGTTTTAATATTCAAGATATTTTACACATAGGACAAGAAGTTATTGTTCAAATAAACAAAGAAGAAAGAGGTACAAAAGGAGCAGCTTTGACTACTTTTATAAGTTTAGCAGGTAGTTATTTGGTTCTTATGCCAAACAACCCTAAGGCTGCTGGTGTATCAAGAAGAATTGAAGGTAATGACAGAATAATATTAAAAGAATTATTGATGTCATTAAAATTACCTGAAGACATGAGTTTAATTATTCGAACAGCTGGAGCAGGAAAATCTATAGAATCATTGCGTTGGGATCTATCATTAAGATTAAAACATTGGGATACAATTCAAAAAATAGCAAAAAAACGATCTGCTCCATTTTTAATTCATCAAGAAAGCAACGTTATCGTACGTGCTTTTCGTGATTATTTACGTCAAGATATCGGAGAAATTTTAATTGATAATCCCGAAATATTAGATTTAGCTCGCGAACATATTACCTTTTTAGGTAGACCTGATTTTATTAATAAAATAAAATTATATAGTGGTGTGGTTCCGCTTTTTAGTTATTTTCAAATCGAAACGCAAATAAATTCTGCATTTCAAAGAAAGGTACGATTACCTTCTGGGGGATCAATTATGGTAGATAGTACAGAAGCTTTAACTGCTATTGACATAAATTCCTCTCGTTCTACAAGCGGGATAGATATAGAATCTACTGCGTTTAATACTAATCTTGAAGCAGTAGATGAAATCTCTCGTCAATTGCGTTTACGAGATTTAGGAGGGCTCATAGTAATTGATTTTATAGATATGACTCCTATTAGTCACCAACGAGCCATTGAAAATAGATTGCGTGAAATTGCACGCGAAGATAGAGCTAGAATTCAAATTGGTCAAATTTCTAAATTTGGTTTATTAGAAATGTCAAGACAAAGATTGAGTTCGTCTTTAGGTGAATCAAGTCATCATATTTGTCCAAGATGTACAGGAACAGGAACAATTCGAGACAATGAATCTTTATCTTTATCTATTTTACGTTTAATTGAAGAAGAAGCATTGAAAGAAAATACATATGAAGTACATGCTATAGTTCCTATAGAAATTGCTTGTTATTTATTAAATGAAAAAAGAGAGGCAGTGCATGCTATAGAAAAACGTCAAGGTGGTGGAAAAACTATTATTGTTCCTAGTAAAAAAATGAAAACCCCACATTATTCTGTTTCTAGAATTAGAAAAGGTGAAAGTGTCAATTCTACTAGTTATTGTTTGTCTAATTTTAGAAAAAATAAAAATACGCATATCTTAAAAAACAATGTTTTAGAACCAAAGAAAAAAGAAAAAGTAAATATAAATAGTTTTAATAAGTTCCAATATAATTCTATAAAGATAAAAAAAGAAGAAAAAAATATTATTAAAAAAAATGATTCTAATAAAAAATTTTTAAAATTTTCATTTAAAAATAATTTTATATTTAAAATAATTCATTGGTTAAAAAAATCATTTTTAATAAAACATATTTTCCTTACAAGTGAAATTCTTAAAAAAAATACTTTTCAAAATAAGAATGATATCTTGTTAAAAAAAAAACATAATGCTTTAAATAAAAAAAAGGAATTATTTTTATTTAAATTATTTAAAAAAAATAATTTACTTTCAAAAAAAACTCAAAAAGAGCATTTTAATTCTAAATCAAATTTTATTGATTCAAATATAAAACATATTTCTTTTAACGATAAATATAAAAATTTAGTAAAAGATAATTGTATTGTAAAAAACAATAAAAAAGATTTTTTAAATAATAACAATATAAATTTTTTTATAGAAAATAGTTCTTCTTATAATAAAGAAAAAAAGTTACGAAATTATATAAATGAAAAAAATGAAACAAAT
>NZ_CP034870.1:353837-381388 GCF_005081185.1 Buchnera aphidicola (Lipaphis pseudobrassicae) | reverse complement strand
ACTAAATATAGTAATACAATCAATATTGTTAATAACTATATGTTTTATAGTTTCTTAAATAATTTTAAACAACTAAGAAAAAAAGATTTACAAAAAAATATTTCACAAGATCCTTTGTTTAAGTCTCCTGTAATTATGATATCTTCAGTTTGTTCATTAGAATTAGCATTTAATAAAGTTTGGATTAAACATTCGATAATAAATGGAATAAAAAAGAAAAAAAATATATTTTTTAAAAAAAAACAAAGTACTTCTTCTATATTTAAAAAAGATAAAATATTTGATAACCAAGTATCTTCAGAAAAAATAATACAACATAAAACTTTGAAAAAATTTAATAGTATTACAACTAAAAATAAAAAACATTCTATTAAAAGATATTTAAAACATAATCATCATGTACAAAAAAATGTAAATTCTGAAAATATATCGATATCTAAAAAGATAAATATTTTTCGTTTAAAAAAAAGAAATCACTCTAGTTCTCCTATAACAAAAATTTCTGAAAATTTATATTTAAAAGAAAAAAAATCAGTTATTAATTCTAACTTTGTACAATTAGAACCAAAAATTATTAGAAAAAATTCTGCAGGAGCACATTCTGCAACAAATTGTTCTAATTCACCTGTATCAAAAGTTAAATGAATATTTATCATATTTTTTATAACTAAAAAAAACAGTTTATTATCGATTTTTTAATAAAAATTTTTTCTATTAAAAATTTATACTTATAAAAAATAAAAACTTACTTTTAAAGTAAGTTTTTATTTTTTATAAGTACTAATACAGTGATTAATAAATTAACTATAACAGTCAATTATTTCATTAAAAATACTTTCTGCTATTTGTATTACTTTTACATTTGCAAGATAACATTCTTGTTCATAATTTAAATTTTGATAATTCCTTTCAATATCATTAGACATAGATACCTTTTTATCATCAAGTATTCTAATCATATTTTTTTTAAATGGAAGTTCTTCTTCTAATGCATTGCATTTATAAGCTATGGATTTAGAAAATTTTTGATAAGATTCATCAAGAGTTTCTTTTTCACTAAATAAAATATTTCTATTAAAATAATCTATAACAAGTCTATTTTTTTTATTTGGATTATTTGTATTATTTATTAATGAAATTGTTTCATTTGGATCTTCTAATAATTCTAACTTTTCTAATGTTTTAGAATATGGTTTTATCATATAGATATCATTATCATTATTTTTTCCTTGTATTGAAACTTCTATTCCATCAAAATCAAGAGATATATTATTTTCTGTACTATTTATATTAGGACGAACTATAGTATGATCAGATAATCTTGTTACTATCCAACGATCGTTTTTAAAAAATATAATATAATCAGTATCTCTAGCATTTTTTTTAGAGATCCATTTTGCAGAAGTTATAGTAGATGAATGATTTGTCGAACTAGATATAACTTCTGGATCACTGATATTAAAAATTTGTTTTTTAGGATAACCAAAGAAGTTATATTCTAATATATGGTAGGAATTAATAGTATCAGAAAAATTAACTGTCAATTGTCCAATTTTATTTCTTGTATCAGTTAGTTCTTCTTTTCGAAATTTAAGAAGAGCTTTTAAAGAACCATTTGGAATCATATTTTCTATTTTTTTTACTTCTTGTGTATTTACATCAATATATCCTATACTAATATATCTATTATCAGATTTAGATGTAATGGGTATTACATTTTGTTTGTGATTATTATCTATAATACAGATTCCATTATTCAAATAAATTTTATAACTATCATTTCCTTTCACTACCTTTATTCCAATTAAATCATTTAGTTCATCTACTAATTTTTCTCTCTTATCAATAAAACTGTCAATTCTATTAGGTAGTTGTTCAATAGGAAAGTAACGAATATCTATAGTAGCATCATGAATTTTATCAATTAATAAATTAACTCGTTCTATACTTTTTAGAACTGAATCTTTTGTGTCTTGTTCTAAAAAATTTAATTTTTTATCAAAGTCTTTTATTTCAAAAATTATCTTTTTTGCTTTTTCGGAAATATTAGTATTGATCGGATCTTGTTGATTAGGAAAAATATCTTTTTTTACTTCTTCATCTAGTTCATCAATTAGTTCATTAAAAATGTTTGATTTTTCACATAATAAATTTTCTAATTTTAACAATTGCTCAATCTTAGTTTGTTCATTTTGAACTTGAGCATTAGTTTTTCTTTTTTCCTCTGTAATAAAATCATTATAATTATCATATATTTCCTTTATTTTGACTGAAGGATTAAAATTGGAATTTTGACCACTATTTTCTAAAAAAATACGCCTTTCTAGATGATTTTTATGAGGATTATTAATTTTATCAACAGTTTTATCAATCATAATTTTCATTGCATTTATGCCAGAAATCGCAGAATTTAACATATAACTCATATCTTTTCCTTATTTTTTCTCTATCTATATTTATTATGAATTTTTTATGTTTGTTATAAAGTATTGTGAATTTTTAAATATTTTTTTGTTCAATTTGTTTCAATATAATCTCAGTTAATCCTATTCCTTTTTTACTCATTTCTTCAGAAATTTTTTGATCGTATATCTCTGTATATAAATTACTTTGATTATTATCTAATAAATTGTCTTTTGATAAAGTATTTCTCATACTTTTAAGTAATATTTGAATAAATAAACTTTCTACTTCTATAGCTGTTTGTCGTAAGTATTTTTTTGAATCATTATGTACTTGATATTTTAATTCATTAATAAATTTTACACTACGATTTATAATATTTAAGTTATTGTTCATTAAACAATTTCCAATTTAGCGTTGATACAACCAGCATTTTTCATTAGTTGTAAAATAGATATTAATTCTTCAGGTTTAGTTCCTAATATATTTAATGATTGAACTATTTTATTCAAATTATCTTTGCTTGGAGAAACATAATTTATATAATTTTCATTAATTATGTCTTCTGATGGTGTTTTTTCTTCATTTTTTTTCTTTGTTTGTAATAAATCTAACTCTGTATTGTTATTTGTGGTGTTATTTAGTGCAATAGAAATGTTACCATTAGACACAATACATGATCTTAGTTTTACTGATTGATTAATAACAATAGAACCAGTTCTTGGACTCACTACAATCTTGGCTTCTTGCGAAGGTAATGAGATTTCTATATTTTGAATATTAGAAAGCATATGTACTTGTACGTCATTATTGGCAGAGGTATTTAATTGAACTGTTTTAGAATTAATAGGAGTTGCTGTATCTGGGTATTTAATATTAATTATATCACTGATACGTTGTGCTATACTAAAATCTTCTTGGTTTAATTGTAAATTAATTGTATTATTTTTTCCAAAATTAGTTGTTATTTCACGCTCTATTGTTGCACCATTATTAATTATGCCAGAATTAACTTGATTTGAACGAATATAGCTAATTTTTTCTCGAGAAGAGTTTTTTTCAGATATTAAAACATCACCTTGAGCAATAGCGTAAATTTGATTATCGGTTCCTTTTAAAGGAGTCATTAATAATGTACCTCCTTTAAGACTTTTCGAGTTTCCCATAGATGAAACTTTCACGTTTATTTTTTCACCGGTATGACTAAATGGTGGTAAATTAGCGGTGACCATTACTGCTGCTACATTTTTTAAATGCATATTAAGATTTGGAGGTATAGCAATACCTAATTTTGATAACATATTATTTAATGATTGATTAGTAAAAGGTACTTGCATTGATTGGTCACCTGTTCCGTCTAGACCTACTATTAAACCATATCCAATTAGTTGATTGTCTCGAATTCCTTGTATACTAGTCAAATCACGTATTTTTTCAGCATGAGAAGAGAAAGATGAAATAATGAAAATAAAAATAATAAATTTTAATAATGATATTGTTTTAGACATAAAAAAACCTTTATAAATGCACATTTTTTTGAATATGTTATATTATATGTAAATATCTTATTAGACAAATTTTATAATTATATAAAATTTTCATTATTCATTTTTTTAATAATTAATATATTTCTCATAAAGAACAAATAATATTCTTTATGAGATGTAAATTAGAAAAAAATAGAATTATTTAATGTTTTTTTAGTTATTTAATTTTATATATAATTATATCGGAGAAATTTTTAACAAAAGTCTTTGCAGCCATCCCATTTTTTGTATTTCATTAATGCGTCCATGACTTAAATACTCGATACGAGTATCAGCGATCTGAGTGGATACTACTAAATTGTTTTTATTGATATTATTAGGATTTATTACACCTGAAAAACGTATGTACTCTATTCCTTCATTAATAGCAACTTGTTTTTCTCCTATCACTTTTAAATTTCCATTTGGTAAAACTTCCTGAACGGTAACAGTAATAAGTCCATTAAATGTATTGTTAGCTGAATTGCTTCCTTTTCCAGAAAAATCATTTTTTCCTATACTGTTTAAACCTGCTTGTGTATTTTTTAAATTTACACCTAACGGATATAATTGACCTGGTGCTATCCCAATTCCTAAGTTGGTACTTCCATCTCGACTAACATTTGAAGCAGAACTATTACTAGCACTTATATTTTCCTGTAGTACTATAGTAATAGTATCTCCAACATTATGTGGACGATGATCTTCAAATAATGGTTGATATCCATAATTTATAGGTATTATGTCTTGAAATAAAGAACCATTTATAATTTTAGGATGAGTATTAGGAGCGATAGCAGTGGTTACACCTTCCACTAAAGGTCTATGCTGAACAGATGCACAACTTTGAACAAATAATAAAAATATAGCAATTAAGTAATATTTAATTTTAGAAATAAACAACTTTATCACGAAAAAATCACCTTTAACGATAGATGTTTAATATATAAAGTTTTATTGAAACTTTATTGCAATCTATTTATAGAAAATGATATAGAAACATACTGTTATAATTGCGATAATTTTTGTAACATTTGATCTGATGTATTAATAGATTTACTGTTTATTTCATATGCTCTTTGTGTTTGAATCATATTAACTAATTCTTCAGCAACATTGACATTTGAAGTTTCAACGTATCCTTGATATAATAAACCAGTACCATTTAATCCTGGAGTAGTATCAATTGGATTTCCAGAAGCTTGAGTTTCTTGATATAAGTTTTCTCCTAAACTTTCTAATCCAGAATTATTAATAAAATTAATTAAATTTAATTGTCCAAGAAATATAGTTTGTGTTTGTCCTTGAAGTGTTACACTAACTACTCCATCTCTTGCTATGTTAATATTCAAAGCATTAGGAGGTATATTAATTTGAGGGATAATAGGAAATCCACTATTAGTTACCAACTGACCATTTTGATCTAATTGAAAAGAACCGTCTCTTGTATATGCTATATTTCCATCCGGTAATTGTACTTGAAAAAAACCTGGTCCATTAATAGCAACATCTTTTAATGAATCTGTTTTTGATAAATTTCCCTGACTATGAATTCTTTCAGTCGATACTGGTCGTACTCCAGTTCCTAATTGTAATCCTGATGGTAATTTTGTATCAATTGATGAATTTGTTCCTGCTTGTCGCATTGTTTGGTACATTAAATCTTCAAAAACTGCTCTAGAACGTTTGAATCCATTAGTACTGACATTTGCTAAATTATTAGAAATGACGTTCATATTGATTTGCTGCGCATCAAGTCCAGTTTTAGCAATCCATAATGAAGGAATCATATTTTTATCCTATTTTTAATTATTGATATTAATTAATTGATTAGCATGCTCATAACTTTTATCACATGTAGATATCATTCTCATTTGTGCTTCAAATTGTCTAGCATTTGATATCATTTCTATCATATTTTTTGCAGCATTTACATTACTATTTTCTAATGCTCCTGATTGTATACGTACATTGTGATTATGAGCAATAATATTATTATATTGATTAAATAATTTATGATATTTATTAAGATAAAATAATCCGTTTTGTTTTTGTATAAGATTTTGCATAGAAAGATGTACTAATTTTAGTTGTCCTATTTCTTTTTCAAAAACTTCATTATTTTTCTTTTCTATTGCAGCAATAACTCCATTAGATAAAATTTTTAAATTCATATTATCAGGTATTGTAATGTTACAATTATTTCCTATTACTTCATTTTCTTGTATAGTTAATTTTCTTTTAGAGTTTATTTTAATATGACCGTTTTTCGTATATGCCTCTTGTCCATTTGGGTCTTTAACTACTAACCATCCATCGTTTTTCACAAATAAATCTAAATTTCTTGCTGTATAATTTAAACTTCCTGGAGAAAGGTTATAGTATTCTTTTTCAATTTTATTATATGTATTATACCAATTGTTTACACTGTTGTTTTGTAAAATATAATTAAATGTTTCTTTGAAACCTGTAGTAGAAATATTTGCTAAATTATTAGCAATAATATTTTGTTTATTTAATAATTGATTAGCAGCAATCATTGAGTTATATATTGAATTTTCCATGATACCTTTGATCCTATTGATAAATTATTTTAAATTAATTAATGTACTAATTATTTTATCTTCTGTTTTAAAAGATTGTGCATTGGATTGATAATTACGTTGTGCAATAATCATATTAATTAATTCTTTATTTAAATCAACATTAGATGCTTCTAAACTTTTTTCACTTATAATTCCAAATCCTAAGTCACCTGCTATACCTGTATTTTCTTGACCTGATTCTACAGTTGCTGACCACGTACTACCACTTTCATGTTGTAATTTTTCAGGATTAATAAATTTTGACAATAATATTTGACCTATTGATTGTGTCTTCTGATTAGAATAAATTCCTATAATTTCACCATTTTGAAGAATATTAAATGTTTTTAAAAATCCTGTTGAGTATCCATTTTGATTAATTTTATCTAGAGTATTATTAACATCTGGTTTTTCAACAGTACCTGTTATATCAAGAGTTATTTTTTTATTTTTTAAATTTCTTGAATAAATTTCAAATTTTGTATCAGAAATTATTTTACCATCAGAATTGAATTTTAAGTCAAAACTATGATTAATATCTCTAATATTATAATCATCAGAAGGTTTGGTTGATTCTACATTCATTTTCCATGTATTTTTATCCGTTTTAGAAAAACTGATGTTTAATTGTTCTTTTTCTTTTTCTTTGTTGTAAATGTCAATAACATAATCTGCTGATGATGATAAATGATTAAAAGTATCATTTGCATTATCAATAGCACTGTCATTACTTTTTAAAATTGCACGTAATGTTATTTCAGAAGTTGCTTTTCCATCTAATATATAGGAATTATTTAAATTAATAGGTTCTAGATCAGATGTATTGTTTAAGTTGTTTTCTGAATGTAATTGATTTTTTCCAGTTAAGTACATTCCTTGCATATTAATAATATTTTTATTTTCATCAAGTAAAAATTGACCATTTCTTGTATAATGTACATTTCCATGAGGATCTAAAAGTCGAAAAAAACCATTTTCTATAATTCCTAAGTCTAGATCTCTACCAGTTGCAATTAATGGTCCATTATTAAAATTTTGAATAACACTTAAAACTCCAACACCTGATCCTTGATGACTAGTCGAATAATGAGCACGAGAAAATATGTCGAAAAAAACTGGTGTACTAGTTTTGTATCCTATTGTGGATGCATTAGCAATATTATTAGATATAGTATCCATATAATAACTATTAACAAGCAAACCACTTATTGCTTCTGTAGTTGCCATATATTTTATCCTTAGTATTTTGTTTATCAAATTGATTTTATTTAAGAATTTCACGAATCTTCGAAAGTGTTGTGTTTCCTGCTGCTCCTAAATCTATAATAGGATCATTACCAGAAGATGTAATTATACTATGTACTAAAGCTTCACTTAGACCTTGAATAGGAACATTTTGATCTTTATTTTTAGCTGTTACTAAAATATTATATTTTCCAGTTTCTACATTGTTTTGATCTAAATCTTTACCATCCCATATAAAATTATAAACGCCAGGTTTAATATTATCTTGTTTTTTTTCAAAAATATGTAAAACTTTTTTATTATTATCTATAATTTTTATTGTTATTGAAGTCGCATTTCCAATTAATTCTACACCAAGTCTTGTTTTAGTATTTTTAGTGTGTACAATTTGATTTCTAGGTATCATCACACGACGTCCAATTAATGAAGATACTTGAATGTTTTTATTTTGATTAATTTGGTTAGAAAAGTTTCCCACAGTATTATTTAATCTTTCAATTCCACTTGCTGTATTAATTTGTGCTAATTGTGTTGTTAACTCTGTATTTTTAATAGGATCAGTTGGATCTTGATTTTTAATTTGTGCAATTAATAAACTTAAGAAGTTTTTTTGTAAATCTAATGGATTAAAATCGTTTTGTAAACTATTGTTATTTTTTTCGATAAAATTATTATCTATATGTGAATCAACATTAATAGTACCCATATATTTTCCATTATTCAATAATTGTTAATGTTTTAGATATCATTGATTTAGCTGTTTTTAGTACTTCTATATTAGCTTGATAACTTCTCGCTGCCGAAATATTATTTATTGTTTCTGTTATAGGATTGACATTTGATGTTAAAATATAACCTTTATGATTGGCCATAGGATTATTTGGATCATATACAAGATTCATTGGGCTAGGATTATCGATTATATTAGATATTTTTACTCCCCCTATTTTTGAATTTTCTATAGGATCTAATTTAAAAATAACTTGTTGTGCAACATAAGGATAAAATTTTCCATTTTTATGCACTATACTATCCATATTCGCTAAATTACTAGCAATAACATTCATTTTTTTTGACTGTGCAATCATTGCTGATCCTGCAATATTAAATATATTTAGAAGAGACATAATCTATATTATCCTTGTATAATACGTACTATATTTTTAATTTCATGTTTTATAAATGATAAATCTGATTGATATTTTAAACTGTTATTTAAAAATTCAATTCTTTCTCTATCCATATTGACTGTATTGCCATCAGGTTTTTCTTGATCTGTCATCATAGAAATTATTTTAGGAGAGGAAATATTTTTATTATTTCCATTTAAATGATTAGGAGATGTTTTTCTAAGAGTAATATTTTCTTTATTAAAATCATTTTTTATTATTTTACGAAATTCATCATTAAAATTAATATCTACAGATTTATATCCAGGTGTATCTGCATTAGAAATATTAGAAGCTAAAATTTCTTGTCTTTTAGAATAGATATTTAATAATTTTTGATGGAAATCAAACATTTCATTTATTTTACTAAACATTTTTTTTCCTTAATAATATATGATATGAAAATTTTTAATAGTTATGTAAAATATTATTTTTTAAAATATTTTTATGTTTTTCATGAAAATATAAAAAATATATTTACGTTATATTTTAATTATTTTTATGTAAAAAATAACTATTATATAATTTATATTACATTAATATAAATGAAGGAATCTTTAATGATATTAATGAAAATAATAATTTATTTTTTTTTATTTTTTTTCTCTTTTAAAGTCAATGCTATTAGTTTAACTGATCAACTAAACAGTTTCTTTAAAAAAGAGTTTTATTTTAGAAAAAACGTAAATATTATAATACGTACTCCATTGAAAAAAAATATTTTTTGTAAAAAACCTTATTTTTCTATCTTAAACAATTTTCATTATTTAGGTTTAACCGATATTCTTCTAGTTTGTGGTAAAACTCATCATTTTTTAAAAATCGAACTTCAAGAAAAAGGAGAATACATTGTAGCAAACAGAAAAATACCTCGAGGCACTAAAATACAAGAATCAGATTTAAAGGTTTTAATAGGTAGATTAGATAAATTACCTGATAATACTTATTTAAATAAGAAAGATGTTATTAATAAAGTTAATATACGTGATATTTTCCCATTACAACCAATCACATCTTTTATGACTAGACCTTTTTGGTTAGTTAAGTTTAATCAACAAATTACTATTATTATTTGTAGTAAATATTTAACAGTTTCTTCTCAAGCAAAATCTTTAAGTAATGGAGCTGAAAATGATAATGTTCGCGTTAAAACAAAAACTGGTAAAATTATTACTGGCATTGTAAATAAAATGGGTCAAGTGGTCATTTCTATTTAAAATTAGTTATTTTCTATAAACATGTTTTTAATTAGATCAAGCAAAACAGACAGTATAATTTTTTAAAATTTAAAATTCTTATGGTATGATTTAATTGATATAATTATATATTTTTTTGTACCATATATATAATATTTTTTTTAATAAATCGATAAAATAATGAAAACTTTAATAGATACAATAACTATGATACAAGATACAATAATTTCATTAGAAAAAATTTTAAATCAAGAATATAATAATTTATTACAACCCAATACAAATATAGATATACTCAAATTTCTTTTTAAAGAAAAAAAAAAATTATTTGAAAAATTTTTTACCTTAAATAAAAATAGACTATCTCTTGAAAAGAAATACAATATCTTTGCACCTTATGAAACGAATATACAATTAAAGAATTATTGGAACATTGTTTTTAAAAAGTGTGTTTTATTAAAACAATTAAATCTTAAAAATAAAATTCTCATTAATAAAAATTTGTATTTAAATGAATCTTTCTTTGAATTATTTTCATCATATAAAAAAAGAGCTATTTATGATATTAGTGGACATTTAAAAATTTAGAAAAGACTATAAAATATTACTTTAATCAAAATCAAGTTTCAAGGGACCAATTTAGAGTTTTTCCTGCTAAAAATGGAACAATTATATCTTTTCCAATATTTATTTTTTTTAATACTTTATATGGTTTTTTGACTAATGTTATAGTTTCTTTATTAATGCAAACATTGTAAAATCTAGGTCCATTTTCTGAACAAAAAGATTGTAGATATTGTAAAGCTTTCATTTCTTCAAAAACTGTAACATAACATAGTAAAGAGGATGGTGCATTAAATATTCCAGCATATCCAAAAAAATTAATTTTATTTTTATGTAAATGTGGTGCTGTATCGCTTCCCAAAAAAAAATGTTTATCTCCTGTAGCAATAACTTTTCTTAATGCTTGTTGATGAAGTTTTTTTTTTAATAAAGGCAAACAATATAAATATGGTTGAATTCCCTGAAAAAACATATGATTTCTATTAAGCATTAAATGATGTGGTGTAATAGTTGCAGAGAGATATTTTGGATCATGTTCTTTAACATATTCTACGGATTCTTTAGTTGTAATGTGTTCTAATACTATTTTTAATTTTGGAAATTTCTTACGACAAGGTTCTAAAGTATTTTCAATAAACATTGCTTCTCTATCATAGACATCAATGTTTTTATCAATTTCTTCACCATGAATTAGCAATGGCATTCCTATTTTTTCCATATATTCTAAAATATGAATAATATCATTAATTTTTTTTATTCCAATTTTTGAATTAGTCGTAGAATCGCGAAGATATAATTTAGCTGCTATGAATATTTTTTTAGTAAATCCTAATTTTATTTCTTTTAGTGTTGTAGAAGGAGTTAAGTAACATGTCATTAACGGTTCAAATTTATAATTTGAATTCATAGACCTTAAAATTCTATTACGATAAGAGATTGCTTGAGAACAACGGATAATAGGGTTGTCAAGATTAGGCATAATTATAGCTCTTTTATAAAATTTGCCAGTATATTTAATAATTTTTTTTAATATTTGACCATCTCGTAAATGAACATGCCAATCATCTGGTTTAATAATTGTTATTTTTTTTTCATACATTTTTATTTTGTCTTATTATTAATAATAATTTAGGTTTTTTATAGGTAACAGGTTGTTTTAACATGAATCTTTTAAAACCTTTCATATCAGTTAGTGCTATGACTTTAATATCTCGAATATTAGGTTTTATCCGAGATGTTCTAATTGCTAATACATTTGGTGCTTCTTTTTACACAGATGTTTTTTTTGTATCTTTTAAAATTCCTAACTTATTACGTCGTATTTTTTCAGATGGTGCATTTTCTCAAGCATTTATTCCTATATTAATGGAGTATAGATCGACTAAAGATAAAAAATCTATGGAAGAATTTATTTCTTCTACATTTGGTTTTATGATTTTTATTGTGCTTTTTTTTACAATATTAGGAATGTTTTTTTCTCGTTTTTTAATCTCATTAAATGCACCAGGTTTTTTAGAATCATTAGAAAAATTAACGTTGTCTACACATTTATTGACAATTATGTTCCCATATATTTTATTTATTTCGTTGTCTTCATTTTTTTCATCAATTTTATATAGTTGGAATTATTTTTTTATACCTTCTTTATCTCCAATTTTTCTAAATCTTAGTATTATTTTTTTTTCTTCTTGTTGTAGTTCTTTTTTCCATCCTTCTATTGTTGCTTTAGCATGGTCTGTTATTATAGGTGGTTTTTTTCAATTACTTTATCAACTTCCTTTTTTATATAACATAAATATGTTAGTAATGCCAAATATTAGTTGGAATAATATTGGTCTTATAAAAGTTTTGAAAAAAATAGGACCTGCTGTTTTAGGAACTTCTGCTAATCAAATCTCTTTGATAATTAATACTATTTTTAGTTCATTGCTTAATGCGGGATCGATATCTTGGATATATTATGCTGATAGATTAATAGAATTTCCAATAGGTATATTAGGTGTATCCTTAAATACAATTTTATTTACATCGCTCTCTAAGACTCATAAAAAAAATAAAAAATCAGAATATAAAAAACTACTTCATTGGGGATTGCAAATCAGTTTAATTTTATCAATACCTAGTGCTGTAATTATTTTTATACTTGCAAAACCTATTATTATTGTTCTTTTCCAATATGGAAAATTTACATATTTTGATGTTTTAATGACTGAACAAGTATTAAAATATTATTCTTTTGGTTTAATTTCTTTTATCTTAGTAAAGATATTATCTTCTGCTTTTTATTCTTGCGAAAAAACGAATATTCCTATGAAAATTTCATTTTTTGCATTGTTGTTAACACAGTTAATGAATCCATTTTTAATTTTTTATTTTAAACATTCAGGTTTAGCTTTATCTATTAGTATCTCTAGTTGGATAAACTTTTTATTACTTTACTTTGAATTATATAAAAGGAAAATGATTTTTTTTAACTTTCGTGAATTAATTTTCATTTTAAAATTAATCATATCAACATTAGTAATGGTTGTTATTTTATTATTAGTATTAAACGTCATGCCTCTTTGGGATATAGGTTCTTTTTATAATAAAATAATACGTTTGATTTTTATTTTTTTTATTTCTGGGGCAGTATATTTACTTATGTTATATCTTTTAGGAATACATATATTAAATTTTTCTTATAAAATCTCTCGATTATCATAAGAATGATATTCATGACACAATTAAAATTGTTAATGTATTATTCATATAATATTTAATATATAATATATTTTTAATAATATATTTTTATATTATGTAATACTAACTATTTTAATTTATCTAAAAATAAGGGAGTTTTCAAATGAAAAAACGAGCTCTTGCTATCATATTTGTATTAGCAAGTTTAGTTGCGTCTGTTCAAGCTAAAGAACAAAATGGATGGTATTTAGGAACAAAGATTGGATGGTCTTACTTTAATCCTTTAAAGTATAGTTATGATGCTAAAAAATCTAAACAGTTAGAAGATAACTTTATTTTAAAAGAAAACTTAAGTGCTCCAATTATTGGAGTTTTTTTAGGATATGAATTCAATCCATATTTTGGATTAGAAATAGAAAATAATACTAATGGTTTTTTCCCTCATAAAATATTTCAAAAAAACAATATACATATGCAAGCTAATAGTGTACAACTTGCAACAAAATTATCATATCCACTAACAGACAGTTTACATGTCTATACTAAATTAGGTGGAATAATTTTTTGGGATGATCTTGTTTCTAAAGAGAATTTAAACAATATGTTTACTCCAAATAGTTCATTATTTCCTAGTGTTTCTTTAGGAGCGGAGTATATTTTTAACGAAAAATTTATTACTAGATTAGATTATACATGGAAAAACAAAGTTAAAAATATAGTGGATTTATCTATTAAACCTTCTTTAGGAGATGCGGTTTTTTCTTTTGGATGGAAGTTTGGAAAAACACATATAAATGATTTGTTTTCAACTTATAATACTAATTTATTAAACAAGCAATATAATGCATTAAATGAAAACATTAATTTTCCCTTTAATAGTGCAGATTTAAAACCTATCTCTTATGATAAACTTAACGAATTAGATGATAATATCAAAAAAATGCAACTAAAAAATGTTTCAATTGTTCTTTTGGGGCATGCAGACAGAATCGGTAATGAAGAGTATAATCAAAAATTATCTGAAGATCGTGCTTATAGCATTAAAAATTACTTAACTTCTCATGGATTTTCTAGAGATCAAATTGTTGTTCAAGGAATGGGACAGCTTTATCCATTAACTAATCAAGTTTGTAAAGATGTTAAAAATCGATCTTTACTTATTAGTTGTTTAGCTCCTGATCGTCGTGTAGAAATTGAAGTATTATCAGATGTTAAATAGCATATACTATGTAGTATTAATAAGATTTAATATTATCTTTTTTAGTATTTAAGAAAATATTAATAATTAAGAAAGGTTTTATTAAGATTTTTTATTTTAATTTTCGGAGAGAGAGAGATTCGAACTCTCGGATGATTTCTCATCGGCGGTTTTCAAGACCGCTGCCTTAAACCACTCGGCCATCTCTCCGTTATCAAAATTTTTATATAAATTTTATAATAAATCATTATATTACTTATTGTAAAGATAATTTTATCCTTTTATATATATTTTTAATATTTTTTATAAAAAATATTTTTTTTGTTTGTAATTTTTATTTTTTTTTCTTATAATAAAAATATAGGCGTGTTGACAGATTGGATATGTAGCGGATTGCAAATCCGTATAACCCGGTTCGATTCCGGGATACGCCTCTAAGCCCGGATGGTGAAATTGGTAGACACAAGGGACTTAAAATCCCTCGGCTTTTATAGCTTTGCGGGTTCAAGTCCCGCTCCGGGTACCAATAATATTTTTTATATTTATATTAAAAAAGCTTGATATACTTTATACTTATTGTTTATTTTTAATATAGAATATTTTTTAAAAGTTTTTTTTAATAAAAAATCATATTTAAAGCAACTGTTTGTTACAAATCTAAATTCACCATTTCTGTTTAAATATTGTATAGAGTAAAATATCATTTTTTTAATTATATTAAAATTTATTTTTAGATCTTCATGAAAAGGTGGATTAGAAATAATTAAATCAAATTTGTTAAATATATTCGAATATAAATCACTAAGTATAACTTCTCCTTTTAAATGATTAGTATGTAGAGTTTCTTTACTACATTTTAATGCAGCTACGTTATTATCTATTAAAGTTAAAATTACATCAGGAGAAGAACGTAATAAAGATACCGATAAAAATCCTGTTCCGCTACCTACATCCAAAACTTTTCCAGTTATATTTTTTGAAAAAGTAGAAGCAAGAAACTTGCTTCCTTCATCGATTTTTTTATAACCAAAAACACCCGGTAAAGATTTTATAAAAAATTCCTTCCATGTATGTATTTTAAAAAAATCTTCTATTACAAATTTTATTTTTTTTATTAAACAACCAAAAATTAATATAGAATGTTTTGCATTATCTATTATTTTTAAATTAATTAATTTTTTTAATATTAATGGTGCGCTTTTTATTCCGCTAGAATTATTTCCAACTATAAAAATTTCAGTTCCTATTGAAAAACAAGACATTATATTAATTAATTGAAATTCCGATTCAGATTTATTTTTATTCCAATAATAAATTATTGTATTACAATCTTGAATCATTTTTTTTGAAATTAATAAATTATTATAAATATCAACATTTTTAATATTTTTGATTTTCTGAAAATTAATGTAATCATTATATTTTGGGAAGTTTATTATAGTTTTATTGGTTAATAAGTACATTGGAAATTTATCTTTTATATTTCCTGAAAAAAATACTTTTTTCTTTTCAAATATTTTACTATTACGTAATATGAGTTGACTAGTTTTAGAAAACAACAAAATTAAATTATTCCTTTTGGTTTAAATAGATTTAAAACTAAAAAAATAGAAATTGTTATCATAATATATTTATATTATAATTTACACATATAAAATTTTATTATTTTTTATTGAAAGTTTTATGTGCATATAAGCAAATATTATTGAGCAATAAATATGCAAAAAAAATCTATTGAAATTAAAGGCAGTAATTTTACATTATTAGTATTATATTTAAATAATAATAATTTAGATTTGATTAATAAATCATTGTATAAAAAAATACAAGAATGTCCGAATTTTTTTAAAAATGCACCTGTAATTGTTAATATTTCAGGTTTATCTAATATAGAAGATTGGAAAAAAATTCAAGAAATAATTATTTTTCATGGTTTTAACATAGTTGGTGTTAGTGGTTGTAAAAATGATATTTTAAAAAAAAATATTATTAGTTTAGGATTACCTGTTTTATCAGAAAATAAAAAAAATATTAACCATAATATAAATATCATTGATAATTCTTATGTTAATTTCTTGCATAAAGAAAAGGAAATTTTTATCAAAAAAACAAAAAAAATAGAAAAAACTCACATTATAGATATACCTGTACGTTCAGGTCAAAAAATTTATGCAAAACATGCAGATTTAATAGTAATTAATAATGTTAGTGCTGGAGCAGAATTAGTAGCAGATGGAAATATTCATATTTATGGTATTGTTCGCGGTAGAGTTCTTGCAGGTGCTAATGGAGATACTACTAGAAAAATTTTTTGTACAGGATTATTTGCAGAATTAGTTTCTATATCTGGTGAATATTGGTTATCAGATCAAATACCTTCAAAATTTATTGGAAAATCAGCTCAAATTTACTTAAAAAATAAATTTTTAACTATAAATCCTCTCGGTTAAGTATGTTTTTTTAAGGATATTTTTATATGACACGGATCATTGTAATAACTTCAGGGAAAGGAGGTGTAGGTAAAACTACTTCAA
The DNA here is from genome assembly GCF_005081185.1 of Buchnera aphidicola (Lipaphis pseudobrassicae). Lineage (GTDB taxonomy): Bacteria > Pseudomonadota > Gammaproteobacteria > Enterobacterales > Enterobacteriaceae > Buchnera > Buchnera aphidicola_AD. The sequence continues at coordinate 364,286 of NZ_CP034870.1, read as the reverse complement.
GTGCAGCAATTGGAACTGGTTTAGCGAAGAAAGGTAAAAAAACTGTTGTCATAGATTTCGATATAGGACTAAGAAATTTAGATTTAATAATGGGATGTGAACGTAGAGTAGTTTATGACTTTATTAATGTTATTCAAGGTGATGCAAATTTAAATCAAGCATTAATTAGAGATAAAAAAACAAATAATTTATTTATTCTACCAGCATCACAAACTCGAGATAAAGATGCTTTAACATATATAGGAGTTGAAAAAGTTTTAGAAGAGCTTATAAGAATGCAATTTGATTTTATTATTTGTGATTCACCTGCCGGAATTGAAACCGGTGCAATTTTAGCGATATATTTTGCCGATGAAGCTATTATTACAACTAATCCAGAAGTTTCTTCAGTACGAGATTCTGATCGAATCTTAGGAATTATTTCATCTAAATCAAAAAGAGCCAAACAAAATCAAATTCCTATTAAAGAGTATCTTTTATTAACACGTTATAATCCTACTCGTGTTAAAAAAGGGGAAATGTTAAGTATGAAAGATGTTTTAGAAATCCTTCAAATACCTATAATTGGTTTAATTCCAGAAGATCCATCTGTTCTGCGTTCATCTAATCAAGGAGAATCTATAATATTAGACGTTAATTCAAATGCAGGGCATGCTTATTTTGATACTGTTAATCGATTACTAGGTGAAAAACATAATTTTCGTTTTATTGAAGAAGAGAGAAAAGGTTTTTTTCAACGTTTATTCGGGAGATAGATATGGCTTTGTTGGACTTTTTTTTATCCCGACACAAAAATACTGCTAATATCGCAAAAGAACGATTACAAATAATTATTGCAGAACAAAGAAAATACAATAACGAACCAGATTATTTTCCACAATTAAAACGTGAAATATTATCTGTAATTTGTAAATACGTAAATATTGAACCTAATATGGTAACTGTACAATTAGAACAAAAAAATCAAGATATTTCTATATTAGAACTAAATATTATCTTGCCTGATTAGAAAATAGTAATTTAAATATATTAAAGTTGATTAAAGCAAATAAAAATTAGTTTTTATCATACATTTTATAATATTATGCTGTTACAACATAATCAATACTGAATATATTTTTAACAATTTCAGTATTGATTTATTTAATAGATTTAATTTTCTACATTAGAAGTCATATAAATAATTTATACTATTTGCAGCAAAGTAGTTTTTCTTTTTTTTCTTTATTTCTAATAAGATAAAGGGAATAATATCTCTTGCATTAGGAAAAAAATATTTTTTATCATTAATATTTAACAATCTTTTAGATTTAATATCTTGTTCTTCATTACTAACCAGAGTCCATTTTTTTTTTAAATTTGTTATTTTTGTTTCAAGTAATTTTTTTTCAAGAAGAATTTCTGTATTTTCTCCTATCCAAATAGATTCTTTGTTTTTTGTATATTTTCCCCAATAAATATGTGTTTTTTTTGCTGTTATTAAAACTATTATTCGTTTTCTTTTATATTTTCTCCATGCTTTTTCAGCCATGATTGCTAAAGTTGAAACACCAATAATAGGAATATTTAAGACTAATGATAAACTTTGCGCAATGCCTGCCGCAATACGTAAACCAGTAAAGCTTCCAGGTCCTTTTGCAAAACCAATATAATCTAATTCTTTTAACTTAGTTTTTGTTTGGAATAATATTTTTTCAAGCATAGGAAGCATTTTTTTAGTATGTGTTTTTTTACATTCTTCTGAAAGGGAATATATGTAATTTTTTTTATATATTGAGATCGAACAATGATCTATTGAAGTATCAAATGCTAAAATTGTTTTAGACATACTTATCTCAAAAAAAATATAAAGTTTTTAGTAAAATATATGAATTATCATTTTAAGCTTGCTTGAATATCATCTTGATGTTTTATAATTCTAACTAAATCAATTTTATATTCTGTTGCTTTAATAATATGAAAATGAAAGGGATGAATATAAATGATTTCTCCTGTCATAGGCAATTGGCCTTTTTGAGCAATTAATAATCCTCCTAAAGAAGCATAATTATTTTCTTTAATTAGTTCTTCAGTATTAAGTAATTGTTGTAATGAATGTAAATCAGTTTCTCCCTTTACTAACCAACTGTTATTTTCTTTTATAATATCTGGTGTTTCATCTGCATCTGGAAATTCTCCTGCTATTGCTTCCAAAACATCTAAAGGTGTTATTAATCCTTGTACAACGCCAAATTCATTGCTAACAATCACAAAACTTCCCTGAGCACGTCTAAGTACACCAAGAAGATTGATAGGATCTAAAGTATCAGGTATTATAATTGGCAATATTTTACTTGAAAAATTAGATACATCTATTTTTTCTTCAAGAGCAACTAATAGTTCTTTAGCACGAACAATTCCTATTATTTCATCTAATTCTCCTTTACATACTGGAAACAAGCTATGAGGAGTATCTAATAATTGCATACGAATTTCATCGGTACTTTTTTCTGTATTTACCCAAGAAATATTACTTCTTGGAGTCATGATACTTCTAATAGATCTACCAGCTAAAGTAAGAACTCCATTAATCATATATCTTTCTTCATCTTTAAATGTTTCCATTTCTGAAGAAGATTGAACAGATTTCGTGGTAGTATTATTTGTTTTTTGTTTTATTTTTTCTTTTTCGTGTTTTTCTTTTATCATTAATCGTAAAATAGCTTCGGCAGCTCTTTGTCTCATAGGTCTTCTAGATTGATTTTTCATAAAATTATGACGAGCGATTTGATTAAAAATTTCTATTAAAATAGAAAAACCTATCGCAGCATATAAGTACCCTTTTGGTATATAAAATTTTAAAGCTTCTGTTACTAAACTAAAACCAATCATTAATAGAAAACTAAGACATAATACTACTACCGTTTGATGAAGATTAATAAAATTAGTTAAAGTTTTTGATGCTAATAACATTAAAATCGTTGCTAATATAACAGCAATCATCATGATTAATAATTGATTTACCATGCCTACTGCTGTTATAATAGCGTCTAATGAAAAGACAGCATCTAAGACTACTATTTGAATCACAACAGCCCAAAAACCTGCATAATTTTTATTTTCTGAACTTTCATGATGATTACTTTCTAATCGTTCGTGTAATTCCATTGTAGTTTTAAATAATAAAAATAAACCACCAAATAAAAGAATAACATCACGTATTGATAAAGAGAAAAAATTATTATTAATAATAGGAGAAGTAAGTGTTACGATCCAAGATATTAATGATAGAAGTGCTAAACGCATTATTAGTGCTAATCCCAAACCAATTAATCGTGCTTTATCTCTTTGATTCGGAGGTAGTTTTTCTGATAAAATTGCTACAAAAATTAAATTATCGATTCCTAATACTACTTCTAGAACAACTAAAGTTAACAAACCTGCCCAAGTTGACGGGTCTAAAAAAAACTCCATCAGAAAAACTCCATAAAAAAAAATAGGACAGTGTAATATTCAACTTATTTTGAAATATATCATGTATAGAAATTTGATATACTCTATATTTTTGAATACATTTAGAAAAACAAAAAAATTTGAATAAATTTAGGTCATATATGAGTGAGTATATTTTATGAGAGATTGCATCTGTGCACTTAGAACTTAATATACTATGTTGATATATAGTCATTAAAAAATTAATATTTTAATTAAAATATATCTTTTTAATAATTAAACATGCTAAATGTTAATAGATTATTTTAGAGGTTAAAAAATCAAACAGTTTTTAATAGAAAAATAAAGTTATATAATCAAAATAATTGAATTTTTAAAATCAAGACCTCTGATCTTTATAACAGAGGACTTATAATTTAAATAGTGTTTTATATAGAAAAAACATTTACCGCTGCTGGTCCTTTTTGACCATCTTGTATTTCGAATTCAACATTTTGTCCTTCAGTTAATGTTTTAAATCCGTTTCCTTGAATTGAAGAAAAATGAACAAAAACATCTTTACTACCATCTGATGGTGTAATAAAACCAAAACCTTTAGATTCGTTGAACCACTTAACTTGACCTTTAATTTTAGCCATTTTATAACTTCCTTACGAATATTTATTAGTCTTAAATTCTAATTTATAGAGAAAAAAACACTACTTACTACTGTTATAAGGCACGAATTTAGGATTTTTCAAGAGAAGTTGTATCAACGTCTTTACTCTAAATTTTATAAATTTTAATATTCTATGCATAAACAGAATTGTAACTGATTTTTTTACCTAAAAATTTAATTAAAAATTAAAATTTAATAATAAAAATTATATTATTTATCATAATATAACATTTTTATAGAAAAACACAAGTTTATTTTTTTAGATATTGATAATTTTATTTTTTTCTCTTAATAGAATTTTTTCTATTAAGAGAAGATGATTTTGATTACATATATTCTTGGTTTTTTAATGCTTCTATTCTTTTTTCTAAAGAAGGATGAGAAGCAAATAATTTAAAAAAAGAATTAGATTTTCCATTTATACACAATGCAATCATATTATCAGATTCTTGTGGTTCATAACTTGTTTTTAAACGATTTAATGCAGAAATCATTTTTTCACTACCTACTAACTTAGCAGAACGAGCGTCAGCATAAAATTCTCTATGTCTAGAAAACCACATTGTAATAACACTCGCTAATATACCAAAGATTAATTCTAATGATGTAGATATTATAAAATATACAAATGAATTTTTTTCTTCTGCATTATTTTCACTTCGGTTATTTGATATAATATTACTTATAATTTGTGATAACATTCGAGATATAAAAATAACAAAGGTATTTACTACTCCTTGTACTAAAGTCATAGTAATCATATCGCCATTTGAAATATGAGCAATTTCATGAGCGATAACAGCTTCTGCTTCATTGCGCGTCATATTTTCCAATAAACCTGTAGACACAGCAATTAAAGCGGAGTTGCGACGTGCTCCTGTTGCAAAAGCATTTATATCAGGAGCTTGATATATAGCTATTTGAGGCATAATAATACCAGTTTTAATAGATTGTTCGCGTACTTTATTTATTAACCAACTTTCTATCTCATTGCGAGGATGTGTAATAATTTCACCATTTACAGAACGTAATGCAATCCATTTAGATAACATCAATGATATAATAGAGCCACTAAAACCAAATAATCCGGAAATAATCAGTATACCGTAAACACTATCAGATTGAACGCCTGTAATACTAAGGATTAAACTAAATATTAACATAACTGCTAAATTAGTTAATAAGAAAAGAATAATACGTATCATAAGATATTATCTTCCTCTATTAGCAAAATAAATATTAAAAAAATAATTTTATTGTTTTTTTAAATATATAAACATGTTATATTGTTTTATTTAAAAAAATCTCAAAAAATTAGTGTTCAAGCTAACATAATTAGATCAATTAAGTCAAGATAGATAATTTTTTAATTAAATTCATACCAAACACGATTATCACGAGAAAGTAATAAATTTGAATTTTCAGGCCCCCAAGTACCAGATTTATATAACTGTATTTCATTATTTTTTGTTTTTTTCCAGGCTTCTACAATTGGATCTATCCATTTCCATGATTCTTCTATTTCTTCACGAGAAACAAACAAAGATTGTATACCTCTCATACTTTCTAATAGTAATCTTTCATAAGCATCAATTAAATTGATAGATTTTTTTTTAGAGTAATTAGATTTTAAATAAGAATTTTCTAATTTATATTCTTGATCTAGTCCTGGCCTTTTATTTAAAAACTCAATTTTAATATTTTCATTAGGTTCTAAACGTAGAATTAATTTATTTTGAAATTCTTGTAAATTTGAATTTTTAAATAAATTTACAGGAATTTTTTTAAAAAATACCACTATTTCAGAATATTTATGTGGCAATCGTTTACCTGTTCTTAAATAAAATGGAACACCAAACCACTTTTTGTTGTCAATATTAACCTTAATAGCAACAAATGTTTCAGTTTGACTATTTTTTTTTGCATCCTCTTCTTTTATATAAGAAGGTACATTTTTCCCTTTTATAGTTCCAGATGAATATTGCCCTCTAACAGTATGTGTATTTACATTATGATTACTAATAGATTTTAAACAACGTAAAATTTTTAATTTTTCAGCTTTAATGCTTTCAGATGTAATACTTTCTGGTTGATCCATTGCGATAATAGTTAATATTTGTAAAATATGATTTTGTACCATATCTTTCATTTGTCCTGTATTATTGAAGTAATTCCATCTACCTTCAATGCCTACTTCTTCAGATACAGTAATTTGAATATGATCAATTATTTCATTATTCCAATTATGAAAAAATAAAGAATTGGAAAAACGTAATGCAATTAAGTTGAGTATAGATTCTTTTCCAAGATAGTGATCTATTCTAAATATTTGAGATTCTGTAAAATATTTAGAAATTTGATTATTAATTTTTTTCGATGATTCTAAACAAACACCTAATGGTTTTTCTAAAATTATTCGAGATGAATCAGGATTAAGACTAGCATTTTTTAGTCCTATAAAAATAGAATGCAATGTATTAGGAGGCATAGCGCAATAATAAATTATTATATTTTTTTTTTGATTTAGTATTTTTTTTAATCTAAAAAAATGTAATTTTTCATAAACATCAATATTACAAAAATATAAACGAGTACTAAATTTTTTCCAAATAATATCATCTATTTTTTCATTCAAAAAACTTTTTATTGCTGTTTTTGCTATTTTTATATATTCTTGTATGTTCCAGTCGGCACGACCTGCCCCAATAATACGTGTATTTTTATGTATTTTGTTTAATTTTTCTAATTTGTATAAAGCAGGTAATAATTTTCGTTTTGACAAATCTCCTTTTGCACCAAAAATTACTAAATCGCAAGCTTGATTTATTTCTATAATCATAACCTTCTCTTTTTTAAAAATTTATATATCAAATTTAAAATATTTAATTTAATAAACTAATATAGTTTTATTTCAAACAGTAAGAAATTTAATTGACATATAAAATCTTGAATGTGAAATAATATTATTATTTAATATTCTTTAATTTTACTAAATAACTAAAAAAATATAAATAAATATTTTATTCTGATGATTAATTGAAAATTTAATTTTTAAAATAAGAATAGGTATAAGTTTTGTAAAAATATTTTTAATTTATTCTAAAAATAAAAAGGGTTGTTTTTATGTTAAATCGTTTAAGAAGAACAAAAATTGTAGCTACTTTAGGACCATCTACGGATATTGAAAATAATCTTGAAAAAATAATTCGTTGCGGAGTAAATGTTTTGCGATTAAATTTTTCTCATGGTTCAGCAATTGAACATGAATTAAGAGCAAAACAAGCAAAAAAAATTATGAATGATTTAAATTGTCACATCGCATTGCTAGGTGATTTACAAGGTCCTAAAATCCGCATTTCTAAATTTAAAAAAAATAAAGTTTTTCTAACAATTGGTGATTTTTTTATATTGGATTCTTTTTTAAAAGAAGATGAAGGAACTGCAGAAAGAGTAGGAATTGATTATAAACAATTGCCTCAAGATTTAAAAAAATACGATATTTTATTATTAGATGATGGAAGAATACAATTACAAGTTATAGAAGTAAACAATAATGAAATACTTACAAAAGTAATTATAGGTGGAATTTTATCTAATAATAAAGGTATTAATAAATTAGGTGGTGGATTATCAGCTAATTCACTTACTAAAAAAGATGAAAAAGACATAATACTTGCATGTAAAATTGATGTAGATTATTTAGCAATATCATTTCCTAGATGTAGTGAAGACTTAAAAAAAGCTAGAAAATTAGCTGAAAAATCTCATAGTAAAGCGAAGATTATCGCTAAAATAGAACGTGCTGAAGCAGTTATGAATGAAAAAACTATAGAAGACATTATATTATCTTCTGATGGAATCATGATAGCTAGAGGAGATTTAGGAGTAGAAATTGGTGATTCTGAATTAGCTGGAATTCAAAAAAAATTGATTAGAACAGCAAGACAATTAAATAGAATAGTAATTACTGCAACACAAATGATGGAATCTATGATTACTAATCCCTCTCCTACTCGTGCTGAAGTAATGGACGTAGCTAATGCTGTTTTAGATGGTAGTGACGCAGTTATGCTTTCTGCTGAAACTGCATCAGGTAAATATCCATCAGAAACTGTTATTAAAATGGCAAAAATTTGTAAAGGTGCGGAAAAAGTACCTAGCATTAACGTATCTAGACATCGTCTTAATATTATATTTAATAATATTGAAGAAACAATTGCTATGTCAGCTATGTATGCTGCTAATCATTTAAAGGGCATTACAGCAATTATTACAATGACTGAATCAGGTAAAACTGCATTAATGACTTCTAGAATTACATCTGGACTACCTATTTTTGCTTTATCTAAACATGCTAAAACCTTAAATTTATCAAGTCTTTATAGAGGTGTTATTCCTATTTATTTTGATAGTAAATATGATGGTTTTAAAGCTGCTAATGAAGCTATTATATTATTGTGTAAAAAAGGTTTTTTACATATTAATGATTTAGTTATTGTAACTCAAGGTGATATTATGGGAAAAATCGGAAAAACTAATACTATAAAAATTTTAAAAGTTAGATAATTATTTTATATTTAATGAAACAATGTATTAATGTAAACATAGTTTTAAATATTTTATCAATTCAAATATTTTAAAATTTTTCTTAATTCTTTTAAATAAGTTTTTTTTTCTTTCTTGTTTAGTGTATTAGAATGTTTAAACATAATCTTTACAGGATTTACTGCATGATTATCAATCCAAATTTCATAATGTAAGTGTGGACCTGTAGTGCGACCAGTATTTCCTGATAAACCAATTCTTTGTCCAATTTTTACAATATCACCTGTTTTGACTAATATTTTTTTAAGATGCATATACTTAGTCATATAATGATCTTGATCTTTTAATGTAATGTAAAATCCGGCTATTTTATTAAAACATGCTTTAATAATTTTTCCATTAGTAGTAGCCAAAACAGGTGTTCCTTGAGGCATTGCAAAATCAACACCTAAATGTGGAGTGACACGATGAGTAACTGGATTAATGCGATGTAAGTTAAAATTAGAAGAAATTCGATATTTTTTTAAAAATGAGAAATTGATAAAATATGTTTTTTTACTATATCCATTAAGATCATAAAAATTACCGTTAAACGCTCGTATAGAATAATATTTTTGTCCAGAATTATTTAATTTTACACCTAATAATAAATTTTTTTTATTATTTGTATTATGTAAAAAAATTAAATTAAAAATACTATTAATATCTAATGTACGAAAATCTACTTGCCATTCAATAGCTTTAATAACATTGTTGATATCAAATTGATTTAAACCTGATTTTAATGCACTATTAATAAAAGTTGAATTTTTTTTTATTAATATAGTTTTATGTATGAGAAAATTGTTTAGAGCAATATTTGACAATAGTTGATTTTTATCTCTTTTATATATTTTTCTTTGAAAATCTGAAATCTTCCATATTAATTCTATTAATTTACCTGATTCACTAACTTTCCAAGATAAACTTTGACTATTTTTTAAATTTTTTAAGATTAACTTATCTATTGAAATTAATTTTAATATATCTTTTTCATTGACGCCAGATTTATGAAGCAATGAAATAATTGTTTCGTTTTTTTTCACAATACAATGATATTTTTTGACAATATTTAAATGTTTTAAATTATTTCTTTTTGAATATTCTCTTTTTTCTATGTTTTGATTTGTTTTTTTATCGTATAATAAAATATTTTTATTTTTGTTTTGAAATAAAACGTCACAACCTGATAAAAATATACATATCATTATACTATTAATCAGAATAAAAGTAATTTTATAAATAAAATAAAAATGCAATAAAAAAACTTTGTAAATTTGCTGCACTTTTTTTTCCTTACGGTGTTTGCAAGCAGCGAATATATTGATTAGATAACTGTAGAAGAAAGATTAGATAGCTATTCTTATGTAGTGGAATTGCAATCCCAATCGAATCAAGTATACCCTTACGAATATTTGTTCCACGTATTATAGTATCAATTATATTTTTATTGAATTGTAATTCTGTAAAAATACATGTTGCTTTTTTTTGCAATAAATCTTGTTTTATTTCATATAAATTTCGAGCTCCTACTTGTACTCTTGATAGTTTTTCAAAATTTCCTAATGAATTTAACTTATAATGTTTTTCAAAATATTTATAAATATTTTGAACAGTGAAATATTTTTTTTCTTTAATAGGTAAAAAATTTGTACTTATATCCTTATCTAATTTTAATAGATTTGCTTTAAATTCTTGAAGATTATGATCAATTATTTTTTTTTTCTGAGGTTTTATTTTTATTAACATATCATGTATAATAATTGCAGATTCTA